>JASHSG010000118.1 GCA_030040935.1 Acidobacteriaceae bacterium
CGCATCGCGTGCTTGAGTTTCTGGTGCCGGGTCTGTTTGAAGGGTACGGGCTTCAGCCCGTAAATTAACTGAGCAAAATGATCGCGGGCTTTAGCCCCCGAGGGAAGTTTTTTTTGAAACTCGCCCACCACCGACATTCATTGATCCAAATCGGAGGCGAACGCAGTTGCAGCCCATCGTTCGATTAACGCCATCCACTTTTCCGCACTTGGCCCTTGCCTCGTTCCTTGCCGCCTCCGCCATAGTCTCCGCGCAATCCAAGCCTGCCCTCATTCCCGCTCCGCGCGAGGCGAATTTTGGCGAGACCGCTCCGTTGCCCGACAAAATTGTCGTCGCTGTTCCCGGCCGCGACGAGGAAGACGAATTCGCGGCGCGCGATCTTGAGGAAGCGCTCAAGTACATGGCCCCTGCGGCAGATGGATCGCGCGCTTCGCTGGAACCGTATCGCATCACGCTTCTCCGCAATGGTTCGGATACGGCCAAGGCCGGCCTCGCGGCCAACAACCTCGCGTTCGACCCGGTCATGGAATCGGAAGGGTACGTTTTGATCGTCGGCCCGCACGAGGCGGCAATTATCGGTGCAACCGGCTCGGGCGTCTTTTACGGCGTGCAGACCTTCAAGCAAATGCTGCCCTTGCCGGGAGCGCCACGCGTCATTTTCACGGGCACGGTGCGCGACTGGCCGGCCATGCAATATCGCGGCATCAGCGACGATCTCTCCCGCGGCCCGTTTCCCACGCTTGACTTTCAAAAACACCAGATTCGCGTCTTCGCTTCGTTCAAGGTCAATATCTACTCGCCCTATTTTGAAAACACGCTGCTCTATCCCAACCAGCCTTTAGCCGCGCCTCCCGGCGGCTCGCTGACTCCGGAGGACGTCAAGGAACTGGTCGCATATGCTCGCCAGTATCACATCACCATCGTGCCCGACCAGGAGTCCTTCGGCCATCTGCACCAGGTACTCAAATACGAAATCTTCCAGGATAAAGCGGAAACTCCGCACGGCTACGTTCTCGCGCCTGGCCAGGAAACCACGCTGCCCCTCATCGACGATTGGTTCACCGAGATCGCCGCGGAGTTTCCTTCGCCCTTCATTCACATCGGCGCCGACGAAACATTCGATCTTGGTGTGGGCCTCACGCAAAACGCGGTTAAGTCATTTGGCTATGGCAAGGTGTATGTCGATTTCCTGAAGGCGATCCACGGCACGGTGGCAGGGCTCAATCGCCGCGCACTTTTCTGGGGCGACATTGGCGACGCCAACCCCGACGCCGTTGCCGGCATTCCCAAAGACATGATCGCCGTACCCTGGGATTATTCCGACCAGACAGGGTTCGACAAGCTCATCCAACCCTTTGCGAAGAATGGCATTGAAACATGGGTTGCTCCCGGCGACTCGAACTGGAACGAGGTCTACCCGCGCGACAAGACAGCTCTTTGGAACATTCAAGGCTTCATCGCCGCCGGGCAGAGACTCGGGTCAACAGGTGCGCTCACCTCGGTGTGGAACGACGACGGAGAAGGCCTCTTCAACATGGACTGGTACGGCGTGCTCTTTGGCGCTGTCGCAGCTTGGCAGTCCGGGCAGAGCTCCATCGCCGATTACCAAGACTCGTATGGCCAGGTTTTTCATCTTGATTCCGACCCTGGCATCAATATTGCGGAAAAAGACCTGATGGCAGCGATGGAGGATCTGGCAAACGCTCAGACGGGCATGACCAGCGATCAGCTTTTCTGGCTCGATCCATGGAGCGCGGATGGACAAGCGGTCTCAGCCAGGTTGCTGCCCGTGGAGCACGATTTGCGAATGAGCGCCGAGCAGGCCATTGAGCTGCTGGATTTGGCGCGACGCAGGAATCCCGGGCCTGCGGAGCCGGACGCGCTTATGGCCATGGATTTGGGCGCGCGCCGTCTCGATTTGATTGGCCTCAAGTTCCAGCTTGCGCAGGAAATTCCCGAGGCCTACGCCAAGGCGGTGGCCCAGCAGCACGACCAGACGCAAAGCGCCGCCACCGCGACTTTGCTCAGCGAGATAAGCGGGATGAGCGGCCGTTGCCAGGACCTGCGCGACGCTTATTCGGCCTTGAAGAGCGAGTATAGCCAGGTATGGCTGAGCGAGAACCGGCCGTACTGGCTCAACAACGTGACCGTCCGCTATGACATTGAGATGGAACGATGGCAGCGGCGCGGCGACCAGTTTGCGGCAGCTATCTATGACTGGCAAAACGGTCGGGATCTGCCCGCTGCCGCTGCCTTGGGGATGCCGGGGCCAACGGCAAGTTCCCATTGAGACGGTTACCAGGCGTTTCGGCTGCGCTCGGTTCCTTTGTGATCCACGGTTGAACCAAGACGATTACCGGCGCGCAGATTTCTCTCCTCAGCCGCGCGCGGCAGATGCAAACTAGATGCATGCTCGAGCGCTCGACCGAAAGGCCGCTTCCTGTCATTCTGCTCATCGACGATGATCTGGTCAGCCGTGAAGTCGCGGCCACTTTGCTCACCATGACGGGATTCACTGTCCACACTGCCGAGAGCGGGAATGCCGCCATAAAAATGCTCGCGAAGGAAGTGTGCCAGCCGGGCGTGATCCTGATGGATGCGCAGATGCCCGGCCTGAGCGGAACGAAATTGATTGCCGAGCTGCGCATGCGGACCAAGGCCCGCATCTACGCCGTCAGCGGCAGCGATGCTCCGCCTCAAGTGGCCAATGCGGCCGATGGTTTCCTGCTCAAGCCGTTCAATGCCGACGGCCTGCGCAAGCTGCTTGAG
Source organism: Acidobacteriaceae bacterium (assembly GCA_030040935.1). Classification (GTDB taxonomy): domain Bacteria; phylum Acidobacteriota; class Terriglobia; order Terriglobales; family Acidobacteriaceae; genus Telmatobacter. Next base: position 2,770 of record JASHSG010000118.1, read on the forward strand.
GGCCATCAGCCGGAAGCCGCTCCTTCGCTGCTCGACCCCAATGAGCCCGTCGTCAGCGCCGAGGTTCTTTCTCAATTGCGCAAGGTCATGCCCGAGCCCGCAGTGCGCCAAATCTACTCTGCCGTCGTGAACGACCTCACGGGAAGGATCGAAGCGCTGAAGGCGGCGATTGCCAACGGCGATATTGCGGAGATTCGCCGCATCGGCCACGCCATCAAGGGTGGCTGCGGCATGGCCGGCGCACTTCAGGCCGCCCGCCTGGGCGCGCTCCTTGAGGCAACGCCGCTCGCCGCGAAGGATAACCAATTGGATAACAGCGCCCTCCTGCTCAGCGATTTGCGTGCCGCTGCCCGAGGGTTGGAGCGTATTCTGGATGCTGAATTGCCTGCCTGATCCGGCGCATCGTCTGGTGCGCGGTTCAGCAACGGCGGAGGCGTGTGGCATCAATGGAACGAACCATTCGAATCGTGCTGGCGGATGACCATCCGGTGGTCCGCATCGGCGTACGGAACATGCTGACCAAAAGCGACGGCTTTGACGTGGTTGGCGACGCCACCGACGGGGACGAAGCCATTACACAGACCCTCGAACTTCAGCCCGATGTTCTCTTGCTCGATGTCGCCATGCCGCGCCTGCCCGGCCTTGAGGCGATGCGCGCCATCATGAGCGGCCCTTCCACAGCCAAGATTCTTCTTCTTACATCCACCATCACCACACAGCAGATCATTGAGGCTCTGCAGATCGGCGCCCGCGGCATCGTGCTCAAAGACGCCCTGGCCAACCACCTGCAGACCGCCATCCGCACCGTCTACGCCGGCGACTACTGGATCGGCGGCAAGCGCGTTGTCAACCTGGTCTCAGCTCTGCACGAGCTGATGCAGCAGGCCGCGGTGCCGCAGCGCAAAACCTATGGCCTCACCCCGCGCGAGCTGGAGGTGGTGGGCTGCATTGTCGAAGGCTGCAGCAACCGCGATATCGCCAAGCAATTTTCACTGAGCGAAGAAACCGTCAAGCGCCATCTCTCGAATATCTTCGACAAGACCGGCGTTTCCACCCGCCTGGAGCTGGCGCTGTTCGCCATCGCGCACCACCTGATCACACCGCAGTAGTTCGAATCTCCGCGGGCGCGCTATGCTGGTTTTGGCCCTTGAGCCATATCACTGGCGGTGCGCGCATGGGAGAGCTAAGCAGAATCGGCATTGCCCTCGATTCAGAGCTGTTGAAGCGGTTCGACCGTTCCATTGAGAGAAGCGGATATACGAACCGCTCCGAAGCCTTTCGCGACCTGATTCGCGACCGGCTGGTGCGGGAGCAGACTGCTGCGCCCGATGCCACCGTCGTCGGCACGGTCACGCTTATCTATAACCATCATGCCTACGGGATCACGGAAAAGCTCACGGAAGCGCAACACGAACACCACGATCTGGTCGTTTCGACGAGCCACGCGCATCTCGATCACGACTCATGCCTGGAGGTGTTGATTGTTCACGGCAAAGCCGGCCGCGTGCAGCAGTTTGCCGACCTGATCATCGGCCTCAAAGGCGTCGAGCACGGGCGCCTGGTCATGACCGTTCCCAGGCTGGAAGCTGAACACACCCATGGACACGACCGTCCGCACAAGCATCGCTGAACATCGGCCGCCATGCCGTCGAGATTCGAGAACGACGGGGCCGGCAATGAAATTGCTTCAGCGGCCAAAGCTGTAACGCAAACTGAAACGCGCCTGAATCGGCTCCACGGGGTGCATGACCCTCGTAAAGGCCGCGTTCGCATTGATCGCATTTGCAACCTGCTCCTGTCCGGCTAACGTTGCCGGTGGCGCCGCCGGCAGTCCCAGTCCGGCTGCGGGCGTTATCTGCGACACATATGCGTAATCGACGTCGTGATCCCGGCGGTTCAGAACATTTAACAATTCCCCTACCAGGCTCCAGTTTCTGTTGAATTGATAGCGGGCCTGCAAGTTGACCAACGCCGTCGAGGGCGACTTATAGAGTGCGTCGGAAGTCAAAGGGCGCGGGCCAAAGTAGC
>JASHSG010000119.1 GCA_030040935.1 Acidobacteriaceae bacterium
CACGCTCTTCCTCGCCGAAAACGGCGTCAAGGCGGTCGGCGTGCCCAAGACCATTGACAACGACATCAGCGGCACCGACCAGACCTTCGGCTACGATACCGCCGTCATGATCGCCACTGAAGCCGTCGATCGCATTCACACCACGGCCGACTCCCACAACCGCGTGGTCGTGATTGAAGTCATGGGACGGGATGCAGGTTGGATCGCCTATGGCGCGGGCATCGCCGGCGGCGCCCACGTGGTCCTCGTCCCCGAAAAGGAAATTGACATCGACCATGTCTGCGCCCTGCTCAAATACAACTACGATCACGGCAAGCACTACGGCGTCGTCGTGGTCGCCGAGGGTTGCCATCTCCCCGAAGTCGGGCAGGTCACCGGCTCGTCACAGGTGGACTCCTTCGGACACGTGCGTCTCTCCGGAATCGGTGAAGCTCTCGCCGAGCTCATTGAAAAGAAAACTGGATACGAAACCCGTTCTGTCAATCTGGGTCACACCCAGCGTGGCGGCGTTCCCACGGCCTACGACCGCATTCTTGGCCAGCGCTACGGCCTGCATGCCATCGACATGGTGCATCAGCATAAATGGGGCCGCATCGCCGTCCTCCATGGCACCGACATTACCGACATTCCCATCAAAGACGCCATCAGCTCCAACCGCCGCCTCGATCAGCGCTTCTTCGACGTGATCTCCGACCTCGAAGCCAAAGTCTAAGCCAGCCGCCGTACGGCCAAACGCGTCACGAATCTCATCCTGAGTGAGGTTTGCCGCGAGTCTCGCGCCAAGCCGACGCGAGAGATCCGCAGCCGCTTCTTCAGTTCTCCATGAGACGTGTTCCCGCCCCTGTTGCACCGATCAACTAGGATGGGAACGTCGCCGATCCGCGCCTTATTGTCGTCAGGATGGCAAACTGGTTCGCCTCACCGGCGCTGCGTTACGCGCGCTTTCTTGGTCCCTCGGTCCCTTGTTCCCTCACTGCCTGCTTCTATGCATTACCGCCTCTACCAACCCGCCGACTTCGACCCACTCTACGCCGTTGAGAAAATCTGCTTTGACCCGCCCTTCCGTTTCAGCCGCGCTTTTATGCGCAGGCTCGTCGCCAACTCCAGCTCCGCAACCTGGATCGCCGAACAGAAGTCTGAATTGGCGGGATTCGCCATCGTCGATTGGGCAACCGTTCCTAAAGGCACCGTCGCTTACATCCAAACTGTCGAAGTCTCTCCTGGCTATCGCGGGCAAGGCATCGGCGCCGAATTGATAATCCGTGCCGAAAACTCTGCCCGCGCCGCCGGCGCAGCGGCAATCTGGCTCCATGTCGACGTCGACAACTCCGTCGCCATCCGCCTTTATGAACGGCGACACTACAAAAGAAAGGGCAGGGAAGAACACTTCTACGCCCGTCATCGCGCCGCGTTCGTCTATGCCAAACAACTCTCCCTTGACAGACTGAATTAAGCCGGCGACGGCCCCGGAGGCTCCGCCGGGATTGGTCCATTCGCCGCCAGCTTGTTCAGCGATGCCTGCACCAGACCCACGCCCACGGGTACAAACATCAGCCCGCACAGAAACGCCGCCCAGGGGCGCTGCACGCGACCGCCGCCCGAATTCCTGGATACCTCGTTGTTGTGGTCGGCCAGCGTCGACAGGATGAACGGGATCATCAATTCACCGATCACCGGGATCACGCTAATCCACGCCGCTGCGCGCGGCGAAAGGAGCTTCCGCGACGGTTTCACGTGCGCTTCTTCGCCGTGAATCCGGTAAAGCCAGTACACGGTGTAGAACGGAACAATGGAGCTGAGGATTGCAGCCACCACGGGGTCGCGGCGCACTGGCGCGAACGAGCGGCCACGCGCCGGCGGTGCGGTCATGAAGAGTTCTCCTCGAATCGGAATGAGAAGAGCGACGGAGAACGCGATCAGGGCGAAGCCTATCCAGGCCCCCGCAGATGCGCCAATTCGCTCAACCAGGGGCCCCGATAGGCCTATGACAGCGAATTCAATCAAATTGTCGAGTGTGAGCGCCATGCCCAGCGCGACCAGGATCGAGGTGTTGTTGCCGCACGCGCCGCCGATCAGCACGGGAAAGAGAATGACCATGAGCCCGCTTAGCAATGGAACCAGGAGCGACTCAAACACCAGTCCGGAAACGCCGGGCGAGTCGGGAATAAGCGTGGCAAGAAAACCTGCTGCGCTTAGGGCGCTGATAATGAGCAATACAACCTTGGGCCGAGTGCGAATGGCAATCCAGGCCAGCACCAGCGAAAACGGAACCCAGATCAGCTTGGTGATGTTGATGATGTGTTCGACGGCATCCATCGTGGAATCATGGAATCGCTGGAAATCGAAAAAGAAATGGAGTTCATTGGCCGAACCAGCGAGGACGAACACCGCAAAAAGACCCCAAAAGCGATAGGTGCTTAGGAGATCTGCCCAGGTCCATGCCACGCGGGCGTCGGTTGCTTCAGGCGATTGCATCGGTCTACCTCGAAGAGAGATGTGGACGGCGTCACGGGTTGAGGGCGGGGCAGGGCAAAACTCGCCAACCGCGGGCGGAGCGTCGATTGGTTGGGGGATGCACAAGTATAACCCCGGGAAAACGCCAGCCTCGAAACAGGGAAGCAACCCAACCGCAGTTGCTATCCTGAGCTTCGGAGAGCGTTCGCAACACCCGCTATTTCAAAAGCATGTATTCGCCGAAATTCAATCTCGTTCATGATCGCAGCCTCCTTCTTGAAGCCATGCGCGAACACTCTTTCGCCACGCTTTTCGGCCCCGTTTCACCCGGCCCGGCTGACCAGGCCGCCACTGCAACACATCTCCCGCTGGTCGTAAAAGATGAGGGCGAGCATGGCCTCATCGAAGGCCACTTCGCCAAAGCCAATCCGCATTGGCGTGCTCTCGCCGGCCGCGAAGCCCTGGTCGTTTTTCTGGGCCCGCACAGTTACGTCTCTCCAACTCTCTACGTCGAGGAGCTTTCCGTCCCCACCTGGAACTACATCGCTATCCACGCCTCCGGCACGTTGTCGCTTGTCGATGACGATCCCGCGAAAGAGGCCCTCCTGGCCGATCTCATTGCCGCGCATGAGCCCGCTTTTTTCGATCGATGGCGAGCATTGCCTGAGGGCTTTCGCCGCACCATGCTCCGCGGCATCGTCGGCTTTCGTATCCCCATTGCGCGCATCGAAGGAAAATTCAAGCTAAGCCAGAATCGCAAGCCCGAGGAGCGCCTGAATGTGCGCGCCGCTCACTCCGCGGGTTCGCCGGACCAGCAGGCCCTCGCGCGCTGGATGGACCGCGTGTCCGCCCTCGAAATCTGACGGCGCTTTCCGCCTTCCGAGCCTGAGCTTGCCGCGCGCCGCCTCGATCTGCTCAACATCGCCTTTGCTATACTTATAAGGTTCACCGCCGTGCGGAAGTGGTGAAATTGGCAGACACACCATCTTGAGGGGGTGGCGCCCAAAAGGCATAGGGGTTCAAGTCCCCTCTTCCGCACCAAAAGATTCTCGCCTCTGGCCCGAACACCTCGGCACTGGCCTCTGGCGCATGGAAAGCAGCTTGGGAAATGCAGATTCTCTTCTACTTTGTTGTCGTCCTGCACGTCATCGTTTGCTTCTTCCTGATTGGCGTCGTCCTGCTCCAGCAGGGCCGCTCAGCCGATCTCGCTGGCGCCTTCGGTGGTCAGGGATCGCAGACCGCATTCGGTCCCCGCGCTGCGGCTAATGTGCTCACGCGCCTCACCACTTGGTCGGCGGTCATCTTCATGTGCACGTCGATCTGTCTTGTCGTTCTTTTTGTTCGCTCCTCAAACGCGCACTCGGTGCTCGAAGGCGGTCCCTCCGCGCCGGCCAGCGCTCCTGCCAAACCTGGCAAGTAACTGTGGGCTTGTCGCGCCGCTTGGCTAAGTGGCTGTCGTGCAGGGATTCGCGTTCATTTTCAACGGAGGCGTCGTTTCAGAAGATTGGGCGGGGTACGCTGCGTCCCTCCGGGTGGCAAGGAGATGCGAGGAGCCGTC
>JASHSG010000120.1 GCA_030040935.1 Acidobacteriaceae bacterium
CGAGCATCATCAGAAGGATGCCGTACTGCACGAATGTCAGCTTGATTGTGGAGAGCTTTTCGCCGCGATTGCTGCTTGACGCCATGGATCCTACTCTTCAGGATACAGCGAATCCGGTTCTGCGGCCGGTCGCGTGCCTTCCCCCATCCATCCTTTATTCCCTCACCTGCAGACGATCGAGCAGAGGAAACAGCACCAGTGCAATCAGCGCATTTCCCACGGCCCGCAGCAGCTCTGTAAGCCCGTTCCAATCCACCGACAGCCCGAGCAGAAAGCGAACCACAAACAGGTATACGGCGCTGGAGAGCAAAGAGAGCGCAAAGTTGAGCAGGACTCTGATGATGTGATTGTCGACATCGACGCGAATGCCGACGGAACCGGCCAGAAAACCGACGACCGTTTTGGCCATGCCATTCACGCCGATGGCGTTATGTGAGAGCGCGTCCTGAAACAGGCCCATGGCCGCTCCCATGATGGTGCCCTGCAGGGGATTGCGGCGTCCCAAGGCAAAGTAAATCGTGACCACCAGCGGCAGATCAAACCAGTCGTACTGGCCAACAACCCGTGGCAGCCACGCTTGCAAAACCAGCGCACCGAGCGGAACCAACGCGTAAACCAGCAGCGGATACCGGCGGATCTCCATATCGCGCCGGATTTCGGCGCCGAGCACGGACATGGCTACGGATTCCTTTGTGGCGTCTGCTTTAATGCGGGAGTGGGCGTGCCGCCGGAGTTGACCGCGGCGGAAGAATTCCTGGTCTTGGGCGTGGAGCCCGCCTCCGGCGAGGCACCAGAATCGTCGTCGGCGCTGGGTGAGAACTCATCGGGATGCAGCGGCTGGGGCGGCTGTGCGGCGGGATTCGGGTTGCTGCTGTCGTTCAACGGTTGCTTATCGGGAGGCAGGTTGGGGTCGATCAGCCCGGGCAGCTTCTCCGCCATGATCTCCGACGCTTTCATCTGATCCTTGATGCCCGACGGCACCGCGCTTTCCTCGCTTGCGCTCGCGGCAAGATCCTGTTCCTGCTGGGGCGAGAAGCGCGGCTCGGTCGAGGTGATCACCAGTACCTCATCCAGGCGATCGAGCGCAGCAGCCGGGGTAAGGATAATATCGACCAGGCCGTCGCGATCGGGGTCGCGAACCACTTTCTTCACCACCCCCACGTGCAAACCGCGTGGAAAGATGAGATCCCCCCCGGCGGTAAGAACATGCTCGCCGGGCTGAATGCGTTGATCGGCAGTGACTCCCACCACCTCAAGCTGTCCGACGGCATCGCCGCGAAGGATTCCACGAATCCGCGTCGTCTCCAGGATCACCCCCGCGCCACTGGTCGCGTCGTTCACGGCCAGCACCTGCGCAGTGTGCGGAAAAACGTCGCGCACCTTGCCCACAATGCCTTCTTCCGTAATCACCGCCATATCCGGCCTGAGCCCGTCGTGCCAGCCCTTGTCGATGTAAAAAACATGCGAGCGATCGCTGCCGCTCGATCCGTAGACTTGCGCGGCGAGCGTCGAATAAATGTATTTTTGCTGGAATCCGAGCAATGCCTGCAGGCGCTCGCCCTGGCGCGCATCCTCGAGCAATGCGGCCTCCTCGAGCCGCAACCGGCCGACGGTTTTCTCCAAGTCCTGGTTCTGCCGGCGAACGTGGACCAGATCGATGTAGTTGGCCCACAGGTACACCGTTGCCATGCGGCTTGAGTGAATCAGCCGTTCTGGTGGCGAAATTACCGCATTGGCCCAAAGCCGGATCAGCCTGACGGCACCGGGGTCGGCGCCGCCGAGGGTGCTTGAGCCGCCGGTGGTTCGCCGCACTTGTACCGCAAGCCCGAAGAGCTGGACCACCAGCAGCGCCAGCAGCACCACGAGGTTTCGATAGCGGGAGATGAACGATTCCATAACAGCCAGGTCTCAGGTGTCAGGTTTCAGGGGTCAGACGGCGGAACGCCAATCTTCGAAAAATGGTGGAGGCTGTCGGGCTTTCTCTGGTCCCTGACCCCCGAAACTGGTTCACCGTCTTTAATCGATCTTGATCTTGCGCAAAAGCCGGAAGTCCGAAAGCATCTTGCCCGTGCCCAGAACCACCGAGGCCAGCGGGTCGTCGGCGACGGATACGGGCAGCCCGGTTTCCTCGCGTATGCGCTTGTCAAGATTCTTAATGAGAGCTCCGCCGCCGGTCAGCACGATGCCGCGATCGCTGATGTCGGCTGAGAGCTCGGGAGGCGTGCGCTCCAATGCTACGCGAATCGCATTCATGATCACGGCAATGCACTCACCTAGCGCCTCGCGAATTTCGCTGTCATCGACCGCGATCGTCTTGGGCACGCCCTCAATCAGATTGCGCCCCTTAATCTCCATGGTCAGCGGCTTATCCAACGGGTAGGCCGAGCCGATGTCGATCTTGATTTGTTCAGCGGTTCGCTCGCCGATCAGCAGGTTATATTTCCGCTTCAGGTAATTGATGATGGCCTCGTCCATCTGATTGCCGGCCATGCGCACGGAGCGGGAGTAAACAATGCCGCTCAGCGAAATCACTGCGATATCGGTCGTTCCGCCGCCGATATCGACGACCATGTTCCCCGATGGCTCGGTGATCGGCAGCCCCGCGCCGATTGCGGCCACCATCGCCTGCTCCACCAGGTACACCTCGCTCGCCTTGGCGCGGTAGGCCGAGTCTTCTACGGCGCGCTTCTCGACCTGCGTAATCTCTGAAGGCACTCCGATCACGATGCGCGGATGTACCAGCATCTTGCGGTTGTGCGCCTTCTGGATGAAGTAGTTGAGCATCTTCTCGGTCACTTTGAAGTCGGCGATTACGCCGTCCTTCATGGGCTTGATGGCCACGATGTTGCCCGGCGTGCGCCCCAGCATGTCCTTGGCTTCTTTGCCTACGGCTTCCACTTCGCCAGAGGTCTTGTTGATGGCTACGATCGACGGCTCATTTACGACGATGCCCTTGCCGGCCGCGTACACGAGCGTATTGGCGGTGCCCAGGTCAATGGCCAGGTCGCTCGAAAACATGCTGAACAGGGAGCGGAATCCATGGGACCGCGACGAACGGGAGTGATATCCATTCAAAGACATGGAAAAATTGAATCAACCTCAACGCCTATTGTACGGCCACTTGCCCTCCGCCGCTCTGATTGGCGCATAGCACGAAGGAGGCACGCACTGCGAAGCGTGCCGCCTTAGTAAACGGGGCCTGAAGGAACCTGACAGAATTTCTCTGGTCGGTACGGCAAGGCGGCTGCGAAGCGCGGTCGGCGAGTTGCAGATCACGCGCAATCGCATGTCCCGGCCCGCAGATTGCAACAGTCTTGGCCATCGAAAGCGACGCGACTAGGCGCGCGCGATAAGAGAGCGAAAGACTGCCTGAATGCGGTAGCTGCCGTCAGGCCGGCGAAATGCTCCAAGAGCTTCCTTGTGCGCCCGGTCCACGGCTTCTTCACTGGACGAATCCCTGGCCCTCGCCGCTACACCCGACGATGCCAGCCCGCGTAGCGCATCCTCAAGGCTGGCGTAGGTCCATGTGCTTTCCACGTCGAAAACGGATTCCGGCTGAAGTCCGGCAGCCTCCGCGAAACCACGCAGGGCCGCTTCATTCGACAGGGCGAACGGCCCGGGAGCTCCCGGCGGTGGAGCTGGTAGCAGCGGTTTCAGGGCGGCAACGAGTGAGGCCGCCTGCATGCCCTCTGGCGGTCCCCACGTTGTGATGGCAACGGTTCCGCCCGCCTTGATGACGCGCCGAGCCTCGGCCAGTGCCTGGCCCCGATTCCCCGCATACTGGAAGGAATTGAATCCGGTCACAGCGTCGAACGATGCGTCGGCAAAGGGCAGGGTCTCAAGATCGCCGGCCACGAAAGTTCCCGACGGGACACGCCGCCGCGCGATGGCCAGCATGGCTTCAGACGCGTCCAGTCCGGTGACCCGCGCGCCGCGAGATGCAGCGATCTGCGAAGCCATACCCGACCCGCAACCCGCATCGAGCAGAATCGTGCCCGGCCCTGTCTTTAGCCGCTCCAGCACAGCCTCAAACACGGGCTTGCACTGTCCTTCCTGCAAGGTAGCCCAATCGTCGACGCGCGCCCCCCAAAGCTTGCCGTTCACTTCGGCAGTTGACTTTGCATCGCCAGACATATTCGATCTCCGTGCTGTGCGAGATATGCGGGAAAACCGCGGAACCAGCTTAACACGCGGCTCGCATCACGCAGCTCTCGGTGTACGTCGGCTCGTCCGCCTCTGCGGATCAAATGAGGGAAGCGGTGGTCCTCCATGATCGAGAAACGCGTCCAGTTCGATTGATCCTCGCTTCCGGGACTGTTCGCCAAACCATGAACGGAATTATGCTGTTCCGTGGATTACAGCCTGGCGGGAATTGGGCCGGCGCCGGGTGTCCCAGGTGGGATACTGATAGGTCCAATCTGAGGAGTCCATGGAAACCGCCTACGTTCCCGCACCCACTCGCTACGACCACGCTGCCTTTCGCCGCTGCGGCAACTCCGGGCTCGTTCTGCCCGCTATCACCCTTGGCCTTTGGCAGAACTTCGGCGGCGCCGACGTCTTTGAGACCGGCAGAGCCATGGTCCGCCGCGCCTTCGACCGCGGCGTGACTCATTTCGACCTTGCCAATAACTACGGCCCTCCCTATGGCTCGGCCGAAGAAAATTTCGGCAGGATTCTGCGCAAGGATTTTGGGCTGCGCAGGCACTCCAGCGGCCTGCGCAACGAACTCATCATCTCTTCCAAGGCGGGTTACGACATGTGGCCTGGCCCTTACGGCATCGGCGCATCGCGAAAATACCTTCTCGCATCGCTCGATGACAGCCTCCGGCGCATGGGACTCGACTATGTCGACATCTTTTATGCACATCGGCCCTGGAAGAACTGCCCCCTTGAGGAGACGATGGGTGCGCTCGTCTCCGCCGTCAATCAGGGCAAGGCGCTTTATGTAGGCATCTCCTCATATCAACCGGACCGCACGCGCCAGGCTGCGAAGATCCTCAAGAGCATGGGGGTCCATCTGCTTATTCATCAGCCTTCGTACTCCATGCTGAACCGCTGGATTGAGAAGGGTCTTCTCGATGCGCTCGAAGAGATTGGCGCTGGCTGCATCGCCTTCTCGCCGCTTGCGCAGGGCCTGCTCACCAGCAAATACCTTAAAGGCGTGCCCCAGGACTCGCGCGCCAAAAGCCAGGGCTCCTCGCTGCTGAAGGAGTATTTGAGCGAGAAGAATCTGAAGAACGTCCGCGCGCTCAATGAAATTGCTCGCGGCCGAGGGCAGACGCTCGCACAAATGGCGATCGCCTGGGTGCTCCGGGACCAGCGCGTCACCTCCGCGCTGATCGGCGCTCGCAATGTTGCGCAGCTCGACGACTCGCTCGATGCGCTGAAAAAGCTCAAGTTCACGGCCGCTGAGCTAAAGGAAATCGACCGCTACGCCCAGGAAGGCGACGTGGACCTGTGGCGCCGGGGCCGCGAGCAGATGACCTGACCCGTCACCCGGCTTCGTGAGCCGAAAGCATTCCGGCCAGCATCGAACCATGCAGGGAGCAAGCCATGATCGTCGGCGTTCCTAAAGAGATCAAAGACAACGAAGCCCGCGTCGGCGTCACCCCAGCCGGCGTCAAAGCGCTCACTGAGGCTGGCCACACAATACTCGTTGAAACGCAGGCCGGCGAGCAATCCGGCTTTCCCGACGCCGAGTACCAGAATGCTGGCGCTGAGATCGTGGGCGATCCGGGGTTTGTCTGGGGCAGATCCGAGACCATCGTCAAAGTCAAGGAGCCCATCGAGCAGGAGTACGTCTATTTCCGTGAAGGCTTGGTGCTTTTCACCTATTTGCATCTTGCCCCGCTGGTTGCGCTGACTGACAGGCTTCTCGAATCGAA
>JASHSG010000121.1 GCA_030040935.1 Acidobacteriaceae bacterium
GATGGCGGAGGTGTGGACGCGGCCCTGCTGCTCGGTTTCGGGCACGCGCTGCACACGGTGGACGCCCGACTCCCACTTGAGCTGCGAGTAGACGCGGTCGCCCTCGATGATGGCGATGACTTCCTTGTAGCCGCCGATGCCGGATTCCGACAACGACATGACTTCGACCTTCCAGCGCTTTTGCTCGGCGAAGCGCGTATACATGCGGAAGATTTCTGCGGCAAAGAGCGAGGCCTCGTCGCCGCCCGTGCCGGCGCGGATTTCGAGGATGATGTTCTTCTCGTCGTTGGGGTCCTTGGGCAGGAGCATCACCTTGAGCTCTTCTTCGAGGGCGAGCTGGCGCGGCTCGAGCGCGGCGATTTCTTCCTCGGCCATCGAGCGCAGGTCGGCGTCCATCTCGGCGAGCATGGCGCGCGCGCCGGCGAGGCCGTCGCGGACCTGCTTGAGCTCGCGGTATTTCTCTACAGGAGCTTCGATTTCGCGCAGGGCTTTCGCGATCTTCGCTGACTTCTCGTGGTCGTTCAGGACCTCGGGCAGGGCGAACTGCGACTCGAGGTCCTTGTAGTGCTGCTCCATTTGTTCGAGGCGATCCAGCATTGGGTACTCTCCCTGATTATTGGGCCGGTGGTTCGATTCTTGTAGTGCTCGAAAAGGTGCGAGGGCGCGGAAAAGCGTATGCGGCGGGCGCCGCTAGAGGAGGGCCGGAATGGGAGATCCGACGGTCATTTCAGTTCTTATTTTAGCGCGAAATTGCTGAGCCAAGTGAAATGCTGCCACCCGGCGCAACCTTTAGCTGCCGCAGAGTGCTTACCGACGTACTCGCCCGAATTGAGCTCTTGATTTCGAGGGTTGTTCACATGACCGTGTTGACAAAAATGATTTGACAAAGCCCTGATTGTAAGCGCAGCCTTAAGAAACTTCCCCGCCGATCTCAAATCATCCAATTCGACTTGGAGGTAATCTTTGAAGATCGCTCAGCCTGCTTCAGATCCATCTGCAACGCCAGAAGCGTCATTCTGTGCTTTCTGCCCCAAACGCTCCGTCGCCCTTGCGTTGCTTGCTGCGCTCTTGTGTTCCGGCGCTACGTCGTGTACCCGAACGCAGATCGCGCTTTCGGTCGCTGCAATCGCCGCAGTCGCTGCAGGCACAACAGTGGCCATTACTTATACAGTCCAGAATCACCACCACACGCTGCAAGGCTGCCTTTTCTCTGGTCCTGGCGGGCTGCAACTGCGCACCAGCGATTCGACGATCTACACGCTGGAAGGCAACGAATCAACGATCAAGGTCGGAGATCGTGTCAAACTGCACGGCTCAAAAGTGAAGAGGCCAAAGGGCTCAACTGACAATCAGGTCTTCGTGGTCGAGAAACTGAGCAAGGATTACGGCAGTTGTCCGGCAAACTTCACTTCTCGGACAACACAGACCCAATAGCAATGCAGCGCGGCAGAATGGAGGTTGGATCGATTTCGTTGACGATGTGGGATGATGCACATGAAGTTGAGATCGGAATCATGCCAGTTCCGATCCGCCTCGGCTGCGACCTTTACACGCCACCTTTGCCCAGCAGGATGCCGATGCCGTAGGTAACGGCTCCTTCCACGGCACCGACGACGGTCATTTCGAGGCCGGAGGACCACCACGACCGGACGGTGATGAGCGACTTGGCGGCTCCGACGGCGAAGTGCGCGGCGAGCGAGACGATGGCCGCGGCGATCACCGCCGGAATGCCCTGCATGAAGAAGAACGGAATGACGGGGATGATGGCGCCGACCGCCGTTGACAGCGCGCCGGAGCTGGCGGAGACGAGCGGATTGGACAGAGCTTCTTCGCTCGACCCGAGACGCTCGGACGACAGAGCGCGGAGCAACTGCTCGGAGTCGCTGGCGATGTGGTTCACCATGTGGATGGCATCTTCTTCTGGAAGCCCCTTGACCTGGTAGTAGAGCGAGAGCAGCTCGCGGGCCTCAGGGCCATTGAGCCGGATGGCTTCGCGCTCGCGGGCGATCTCGGCGTGGTAGATTTCACGCTCGCTCTTGGCGGCGAGGTAAGCGCCGGAGCCCATCGAGAGCGCGGAGGCGATCATGCCGGAAAGGCCCGCGAGAAGAACATAGTGGCTGGTCTGAGCCGGGTCGCCCAGTGTGGCTCCCGAGACGCCCGAAACGATGCCGAAGATGGCGCCAAGGCCGTCGTTGACGCCATATATGGCGTCGCCGATCCATGCGCCGGGTTGCTTGCGGCCCTGGTTGCGCTTGGCCAGCATCTCTTCAAGCACGGCTTTGGCGTCAATCTTTGCAGCGCCGGGAGTAGCGGTGTAGTGGCCGCGGAGCAGTGAGCCCAGCTCGCGGTAGTGGTCTTTCTCGTCCTGAATGACATGATCAAGGATGGCGTTCGAACCCTCGTCGCCGAGCGCCTTGAGCTGTTCGCCGTAGTTGGCGATATGACGGCTTTCTTCAATCTCAAGTCTGCGCAGGGCCATGCGCATGCCACCGGCGCGACTGGCCAGCGAATCGGCCTGTCCCCCTGGACTGCCGGAGTAGACCGGCTCCGGACCGCCCAATTCCTTGATTCGGCCCTCCCAAAGCGCGGCATGTTCCAGTTCAGCTTGGGCGAGATGGCGCAGGACCTGTGCGCGTACCGGATCCTCGTCACGGTCGGCGAGCGCCTTATAGGTCTGGTAGCCCTCCATTTCGGCTTGCCAGTTGCCTTCAAGAGCCGCAAGGATCTTCTTGGTTTTTGCGCCGGGCAGGATGGCGATGGGCATGGGGCGAGTCTCGCTTTCAATTGAAGAATAACGGATGGCGCAAGCCCCCGTTTTGAGAAACGTCCGTTGGCCGACGAGCACCCGGCCAGCATCGTGCCGGCTCCCGTATAGTGTTGAGTGGGCTGCGGCCCGCTGCAGAGTCAAAATTGCAGGCTTTCGACACAAACGCATCTGGAAAGCGGGAAATCCTTATGGCAGAGAATTCAAAAACTTCGGCGTCGCTCACGTCGCCGGGGTACTTTGTTCCATTCGTCACCGTGACAGCGCTGTTTTTGACCTTCGGATTCATCACAACGCTGAACATGTCACTTGTGCCGCACTTGCGGTCGATCTTCAATGTCGGCTACAAGGCGGCGATGCTGGCGGAGTCGGCATTTTTTCTGGCCTACTTCGTCTTCTCCGCGCCGACCTCGAAGATGATCGAGTGGATTGGCTACAAGAAGACGATGGTGGTATCGCTGTTCATCCAGGTGGTGGGCTGCTTGTTGTTTGTTCCCGCGGCCAGGCTGGTAAATTTTCCGCTGTTCCTAACTGCGTGTTTTGTGGTGGGCGCAGGCGTAACGGCGTTGCAGACTTCGGCCAATCCGTACACGGCGATTCTTGGACCGGAGGCGAGCGCGCCGGTGCGGCTGACGCTGGCCCAGGCGTTCAACTCAATTGGGACGACGGTGGCGCCGATCTTCGCCGGCGCGTTCATCCTGACAGATCCCACAAAGTTTGCCACGCCGGCGGCCATTGCAAATACAGTTCGCGCGCCGTATATCGCCATTGCGGGCGCACTGCTTCTGCTCGGAATCGCCGTGGCGTTTTCTCATTTGCCGAACATCGACGCTCCGCCTTCGTCCGATGCGAAGGAGGGTGCGCAGGCGAGCCGCAGTGTGTGGAGCTATCGGCACACGGTGCTGGGCGCACTGGGAATCTTCTTCTATGTGGGTGTCGAGGTGGGCCTGGCATCGATCGCGGTGAACTACTTCAAGTCGCAGGGCATGAGCTCGCTAAAAACCGCATCGGACCTCGCTTCGCTTTACTGGTTTGGCGCGCTGGTGGGTCGCCTGCTTGGCTCCTGGATTCTAACCAAAGTCAGGTCGGGCACGCTGCTGGGGTTTTTTGGATTTGCGGCGTCGGCGCTGGTGATTACCTCAATGGCGACTTCGGGATCGGTTGCAATTTGGACGCTGGTGCTGTGCGGGTTTTTCAATTCGATCATGTTCCCGAATATCTTTACGCTGGGCATCGCGGGCTTGGGACCGATGACGAGCAAAGGCTCGGGGCTGATCATGACGGCGATTGTCGGTGGCGCGATCATCCCGGCACTCTTGGGCGTCGCCGCCGACCGGTGGGGAATCCAGCACGCGTTCGTGATCCCGCTGGTTTGCTATCTCTACATTGCGTGGTACGGATTGTGGGGATCGAAGCCAGGAAAAGCGGCTGCCAGCTACTAGCCTCCAGCTATTAGCAAATACCGCGGGCCCTCGCATCCAGGCCCGCGGGCCCGAAGATTTTTGTCAGAGGATTTCACCCACTTGGCGATGCCATTTACAGCGGAGAGATGAGTGAAGCGCAAGCAAAAGCAGCGCGCCCTTAAGAAAAACGGCGGCGGTTGGCTGATTCTTGTCGCCGTTCTGATTTTCGTGTTGATTCTGCTGTTGCGAATGCTTCTGTTTGTCGTGCCGCACGGGAGACATCCCTTTTGAAGCGAGGAATTGAGGTGCAGACTCGGGCCAGGAGCGCCCTTATCTTCTTATTTGGCTGCGACGGCCGCTGCGGCTTCTACTTCGCCCCATTCGCCACCGGCGAGATTGATTTGTGCCGCGGCGACGTTCTCTTCGAGGTGCGCGACCTTCGAGGTGCCGGGAATCGGCAGCAGAACCGGCGAGTGGTGCAAGAGCCAGGCCAGAGACAGTTGCGAGACGGAGACCAGATGAAAGCCGGCAATGGAAATGAGCTCCTGCGCAGCAGGGTGGTCGGGCCTCAAGAGCTTGCCCGCGGCTAACGGATACCAGGGCAGGAAGGCAATGCCGCGGCGCTCGCAATAGTTGAGTGTTTCTTCGTGACGTCGGTCGGCGAGCGAGTAGCGATTCTGGATGGAGACGATGGGGACGATCTTCTCGGCGGCTTCGATCTCGACAGGCGTGACCTCGCTCAAGCCAATGTGGCGAATTTTTCCCTGTTCCTGCATCCGGCGGAGCGCGCCGAGCGATTCTTCGAGCGGGGTGCGCGGATCGATTCGGTGCAATTGGTAGAGGTCGATGCGTTCGAGCTTGAGTCGGCGCAGGCTCATCTCGACACATTGGATTAAATAACCGGCCCTGCCGACGTATTCGGTTCTCGCGGGGCCCTGGCGCGTGATGCCGCCTTTCGTCGCGATGACGATGCCAGGCTCGTAAGGCGCGAGGGTCTCGCCGATGAGGCGCTCGGCGATCTCGGGGCCGTAGGCGTCGGCGGTATCGATGAGCGTGACGCCAAGCCCGACGGCGCGACGCAATACACGGCGCGCCTCGGTTTCGTCGGCGGGCTCGCCCCATGCGCCTTCACCGACGAGGCGCATTGTTCCGTAGCCCAGGCGGTGAACGGGAAGATCGCCGCCGATGAGAATAGTGCCGCTGGCTGCGGCCGAGATGTTTTGCGAGCTCATGACGATTTCGATGCTAAGGGCAATCCCGACCCTCAACCTCTCCGCTTTGCGGTGAAGTTTAGAATGGGGCAACTGCTTCGAGATTAGGATAGGGCATCACGGATCGGCGCCTGGGGAACCCGATGGTTGGCGCTCGCGTATTCTTGAATGACCGCAGCCTAGGAGAGCAACGACGATGAGCACGTACGCATACCCGAATCCGCAGGCGATTTTCTATCAGCAGTACAACGCAGTGCGCAAGGACGAGGTCGCGGGCATTTTGTTCGCGCTGTTCCTGGGCGGATTCGGGGTGCATCATTTTTATCTGCGGAGGACGGGGCTGGGAATTCTGTATCTCTGCTTCTGCTGGACGGGGATTCCCGCGATCATCGGCTTCGTGGAGTGTTTCTTTATGCCGGCGCGGGTGCGCGAATTCAATGCCATCCAGGCAGCGGCGATTGCGGCGTCGTTAGGGATTCCGGTGCCGGGATGGCCGGCAGCGGGCGCGCCGCCGGTGAATGTGCCGGCTCCGATGGCAATGCCGCCTGCAGGCGCGATTCCGGGACCGATTGTCGCGGTCGCGCCCCCTCCTACTGTTCCGGCTCTGGCGCCGGTTGCTCCTCCCGTGGTGTGCACGCGCTGCCAGTTCGCGAATGCGGCGGGCGCAAAGTTCTGCGCAGGGTGCGGGCAAGCCTTATAAAAGCAGGGATCAATGGAACAAGAGGACAAACGGCACCGGGGGATCAAGGGAACGCTGGAGCGATTGAGCAATGGAGTGAGTCAGCGTGTCAGTTACATATTTGCGTGGCCGGAGCGCATGCTCTCGTTGAACTTGGGCTTG
>JASHSG010000122.1 GCA_030040935.1 Acidobacteriaceae bacterium
GACGGTCTCAATCGAATCCGCAATGAGATCCCGCGATTGAAGGGAGAAGCTCATTCCATCCGTGCCCATTGATATTCCGTCACTCACTCCGATCGTGTTGAAGCGCAACCCCACCATGCCCGCTGATTGGACACCTTCCTTGACCTTTTCGCTAAGCGCAAGCAGGTGCATATTGCAGGGGTTTCCCTCAAACCAAACACTCGCAATTCCGATCTGTGGCATTCGCATTTCGGGTTCTTTCAAACCCGTCGCATAGAGCATGGCCTGGGAGGCTCCTTGCGATCTTTCCTGGGTGATATGTGCGCTGTACTTATTCAGGGGTTTGTTCATGGGTTTTTCGTCAGACTCCAATTCTTTCAAAAAGTTGGCCGATTTGATTCGTACCCGCGGCTATAAATGCATTTGAATCGTACAGTTCCTCGCTCCGCCCCAAAGTAACCTCTTCCCAAGTTCGGTAAGCGACTCGAAGTTGTTGACAATTGTGAGAAAGTGATTTCCAGACAAGGTCCCGTACTTGCTATTGAACACACAGTCTCCGTAGGGGACCAAGAGTTCCGATTCGCTGGGGCCGCCTGCATATAAAAGAACCTGACCCGGCGCCGGTCGGCTCATCACATTTTCACTACACCAGGGTGTTTCCCACTTCTCGAGCGGCATCCAAACTCCTTCACCACTCCAGCGACAATGGATCATCCTTTTGGTAAGAGGGAGTAGCTTTTCAAAAGCCGAACAGGTCAATGGCGCAGCTCCAGTTTCCAATCGGGCGGTAAAGCTGAGGCCGGCGATGGAGATATCCAAGAAATCTGAGCCTGTCGATGGCCTCATCGAGCGTCTGTTCTCGCTATTTGGATCAAGATCATAAGAATCTTGCACTGCCGAAATGCCCCTCTATGCCGAGGCGATTTGATTTGCGCAAGGCTGCACACCCTCGAAACGGGAGCAGTGGACAACCGAGATGCCCGCGGACTTGTGGCCTTTTGAATTGGAGATTGTCTTGGGAGGTTAAAAGCGAACGACAAACACCTACCAAGAAAATCGTCCTTCTTCGTAGGAGTCATCTGCCCGATGGGCGGTTAGGGCGAACTCCAACACCCGCGCCAATTATACCCTCTGAAACGCTCCTCAAGCGCTATCGAAACACGTCGAATCCTTAAATCTGATATTCTTTAATTGCATCTTGAGCGTCAGATGCAAAAGGCGAAGGGGTTCGCCTTAACTGCTGTTCCATTCTTCTTGTCTTTTCTCTGGATGGGCGGATGATGACCCCTGACGGAACCTGCGTCGGGGAGTCGCCTGCTCAGCCAGCAGCCTCTCGCAGATTCCGTCTCGACGTGAAGTGCGCATCTGGTGCGATGCGTCTCGAGCGGAGGTCCTGTGAAGATCGTCATCATTTCTGACATTCATGCAAACCTTGCTGCCTTGAAGGCTCTTCCCGAGTCCCAGTTCGACCAATTGTGGTGCATTGGCGACCTTGTCGATTATGGGCCGGACCCTCACGAAGTGATTGAGTGGGTAAGGGCGAATGCGACAGTTGTGGTTCGTGGTAACCATGATCACGCGGCTGGATTCTCTGTGGACCCCCAATGCTCTCCGCCATACAAAAAGCTCGCCGAGGAGACCCTTCGCCTCACGCGGCAACTTTGTACGAGGGGGGACCTCGACTACCTCAAAAGTCTGCCTACCTATCGAGAGCTGTCTGTGAATTCCACTCGGTTCTATTTGGTCCATGCCTCACCGACAGATCCTCTCTTCGCCTACGTTCCCAAGGATTCACCGACCTGGCGCGAAGAAGTAAATTGCATCGCGGCGGAAGTGCTGGTTGTAGGGCACACGCATACGCCATTCGCGCGTCAGGAAGGGAATACCACAATCATCAACCCTGGAAGCCTCGGTCAGCCGAAGACTGGCAGGCCGCTGGCTTGCTATGCAGTTTGGCACGACGGAAGAATTCGGCTTCAGGAATACGACTATCCAATCGATGAAACGATTCGAGGAATTCGCGCAATGCCTATTCCAGCGGAGGATCAGGAAGCACTGATCACTGTTCTTCGTGGAGGGGCAGTACCGATTGGGCGACCGCTCGTTCGTAACTGAAGTGAATTCTGATTCTCCGTGAAAGGAGGCCGTAGGATTCCATGTCCGGTTTCCAAGATTTGCAGAAAGAAAAATTCCTCAAAGACATTTTCCGAAATTATGCAGGCCCGGTCTTTGCCATCCGCCTATGGAACGGCTGGGAGTGGGTATCTTCATGCGGAGAGCGGACAGTCTTCACGGTCGTTGTTGAAACTCCCAGTGCTCTTCAGACATTGGCCACTGAGCCGAATGAACTGACACTGGGCGAAGCGTTCATCCGTCGAGAAATCGATGTCGAAGGCGATCTTTTTTCCGTTTTTTCGTTGGCGGAGTATCTGGTTAGCCGTCCACGAGGATTGCGGCAAAAGTTAATGCAGTTTCTCTTGCGAGTCGGCATGAGGACAAAAAGATGGTTCTCCCACGGAGCTCGGCATTCGAAACGGCGGGACCAAGCCTCAATTTCTTATCACTACGATCAGCCGACGCCGTTCTTTCGTCCATGGCTGGGAAGTACGCTTGCGTATTCTTGCGCTTACTTTCGAACTGAAAGCGATTCTCTAGACCTGGCTCAAACACAAAAACTGGATCTGATCTGCAGCAAGTTGCGGCTGCAGCCGCTCGAGCGCTTCTTGGATATCGGATGTGGCTGGGGAAGCCTGATCCTACACGCCGCAGAGAATTACGGCGTTCGCGCTCGTGGCATCACACTGAGCCAAAATCAGGCGGAGGTGGCCCAAAACAGAATCGGCGATTCTGGAGTTGCGGGCAGATGCAGTGTCGAATTACGCGATTACAGAGATTGTGACCACCTCTCTGGCGCCTTTGAAAAGATTGCCAGTGTCGGAATGTTTGAACATGTGGGACTGGAGAACTTGCCCGGCTACTTTAGAACTGTCCATCACCTGCTGTCTCCGGGCGGAACTTTTCTAAATCACGGCATTGCGCGTTCAGCGCTGTCTCCAGTCCGCAAAGATTCTTTTATCGACCGGTATGTTTTTCCGGACGGCAAGCTCGTCACTCTGTCCGAGGCGACGAGTGCAGCTGAGGTCGCTGGATTTGAGGTTCGCGACGTTGAGAATTTGCGTGGGCACTATGAACTGACCCTGCGTAAATGGGTTGAGGGCCTCCGTCGGAGTCGTGAAGAGCTTTTGAGCTATGTGCCCGAGGTGACCTACAGGATATGGCTGCTTTACATGGCCGGATCGGCTGCCGCATTTCGCAGGGGCGATATCGCCGTGTACCAAACCCTGCTTAGCCGGCCCGAACAAGGCAAATGCCGCTTCCCGATGGTCCGCGAGGACTGGTATTCGGCCACCAAGATGGAGCAAGGAATCGAAGCATGACTCCCGTGGAACTACAAGCATCCGACGATACGATTCAACAGTTGATTGCGGGGCTGGATTCACTTGTGGACGGTGAGCAAGCGGCAGAGCAATTGGTCTCCCTGGGGCGTCACGTTACTCCGGCCGTTGAGCGGTATCTCCTCACTTCACGCCCGCGGTCGATTTCAGTTTCACGATGCCGCGCGGTTCGCATCCTGGGAGCGCTTGGCGCTTACTCCAGCCTTATCCGTTATCTACGCGAAAATGTCCGGCCGAGCGACGCCGCCGTCCTGTTCGCCGAAGACGCAGTGCGCAGTGCTGCAGCTCTTGAACTGATGCATTGCGAGTCGCCAGCGACGTTCAAGGTCCTTCTGGACGCGGTCAAACAGCGCGCGACAAGCGGGCTTGTTCAGGCCGTGTCTCAGTACCGATGGCCAGAAAGCGTTCCGGTTCTGTTTCACCTCCTCGAGGATGATCTGTGCCGCGAAGATGCCAAAGAGGCTCTGCGCAAGATGCCTCAAGCTACGAAGGCATACGGGCTGCTGCTTCTGCGCGGGCGCACAGAGCTATCGATAAGCGGTTCGAGCGCCACGCGCCGTCGGCGGGCGACCCTCCAACTGCTCGTTGAGTGCGGGATATACATGAATGAATGGTCCGAATTGCGAGTCTATCTCGAAGATGACGACCTCGATTGCGTGATATTGGCGGCGACGCTTGGTCTGCGGGTTGCTCCTCCGAGCGAAATGCCTTGTATTGCTGCTACGCTCATCGAAGCGTCGGCTGGGATGAATTGGGCACAAGAGACCGAGATAGTTGAACTTCTGGACAAGTGGCCGCAACTCGCCCATCAGGCTGCAAGAACAATCCTTGTGGAAAGCGAGATAAGAGGGAAGAAACCCGACTTGAGATCGCCTTTCTGGCGGACTCTAAATCACTTCCTCCGATTCGAATTAAATAGGGGACACCACTGAGCGAGTGAGCAGTCATAGACCTTCTTGCATGTTGGTGACAGCGATGGATCTCAAAGAATACGAACAATCAAAGTTTTCGATGGCGGAGATCATTCGCTCCGCACAGGCCGTAGACACCAAAGACCAAGATCTTTTGCTTACTTCGCGAAATCTCTTGATGCGCTTGGCTGACGACCGTTTTAATTTAATGCTGGTCGGGCGCTTCAATCGCGGAAAATCAACGTTAATCAATGCGATCCTCGGTGCTTCTCACTTACCTACCGGGATTCTCCCTCTTACATCCGTGATTACAACTGTCCGGTATGGCAGCAGGACGCGGGCCGTCATTAACTTCAAAAATAGACAGCTCCGCCAGGAGATCCCGTTTGCGCGCCTGTCCGAGTATGTCACCCAGCAATCAAATCCTGGCAATGTTAAGGATGTTACATACGCTGAGATTGAGTTGCCCGTCGAGTTGCTTCGGCGTGGTTTATTCTTTGTCGACAGCCCCGGCCTTGAATCGGCAATTATCGAGAATACGCAGACCACAGAGAGATTTTTTCCAGAGGCGGATGCTTTTGTCCTCATTACCAGTTACGATAGCCCCCTTTCCCACGAAGAGAATTTAGCATTGGACAGAATCCGCCAGACGGATAAAGCACTTTTCGTGATTGTCAACAAACAGGACACGGTTGGCGACGACGAGCAAAAGCAGGTTTTGAGCTTCATCAAGGCCCAGCTCGAGGAGTTCTCCTTCCTAAGCGCTCCAAAAATCTTCTCGATTTCTGCGCGACAGGCCCTTGAAGGGAAGCAGTTGGAGAAATCGGACCTTGTCACGAGCAGCGGCATCCTTAGATTCGAGGAAGAACTTCTCCGATTCCTGATAGAAGAACGAGCCGAAGCCTTTCTCTCGAATATGTACGAGCGCATTGAAGACTTCCTCGTTCTGAGGCGTAACCTTGAGAGAGAAGTTGAAAAGCAATCAATGTATCAATCGCTCTTAGAGAGATTTCATGACCTTCGAGAACCCAAAAGTGCTCCTTCGGCGCCTGCAAAATATATCGAAGACACCACTTCTCGGCGCTTCACATTGAAGCTTGACCGTCGGAGCGGATGCGGGCTTTGCGGTGAGGTTCTCGATGAGGTTTTCCATTTTCTGAGCAAGTACCAATACGATCTGACAATTAATCGAGATACCCAGCGGGAACACGCAAGAAGAGGAGGCTTTTGCTCTCTACATACGTGGCAATATGAGAACATTTCCTCGCCCTACGGCGTGTGTACCTCCTATCCTGAGTTGAGTCATCAGACGGCGTCTGAGCTGCAGCAGGTTGCGACCGAAACCCGCGGTAGCAGTTGGACAAGGGAAAAGGTGATGGGCCTGGGCGGCTCCCAGGAAACATGCAGAGTCTGTCAGGTTCGAATTGATGCTGAGAAAAGGGCAGTAGATCGGGTTGTTCGTAACCTCCAGGGCCTGGATGCTCCGTCCAATGTTAATCTGCCGGCCTGCTGTCTTCCACACCTGAGAATGATCGTAGGCGTTTTGGGCAAGAGTCGAGCCGCCGAGCTGTTGTTGAAAGCACATGCCCAGTTCTTTGAACGAATCGCTGAAGACGCCCAGCGCTATGCGCTGCGGCACGATGCTTTGCGTCGATATTTGACCAGCGAGGAAGAACGTCGCGCATCACAGTTGATGCTCTTAATGCTGTCTGGTCATCGCAGTTTGTGCGCGCCGTGGAATGTCCAATCCCTGGTTTGATTGAACGGCAACGATTCGAGGCTATCCTTGCCGCAAGTATCGCCCATTACGGGCTGGTTTTCCTCAATCCGGCGCCGGCCTCGTTTCGAGAGTGGAGATTGCGTTGCCGACGGATTAATAAGTGTGCTACGTTGGGGATGGCGAAGGGATCCGCCATAAACCGCCGCCCGAAATGGGTCGGCTGATGACCCCTGTGATAGTGCAGGGGTTTTCTTATGCTCCTGCTTCGCATTGCGAAAGAGGAGATCGATGGACAGCTACCTTGGACTTCCCCTCGGCGACAAGGCGCCTGAAGTGCTAACGACTGTCGTTGAGATTCCCGAAGACAGCGTCAACAAATATGAATATGACCGCAACATGAATTTCTTTGTGTTGGATCGTGTTCTGCACTCCCCGATCCATTTCCCCGGAGATTGCGGTTTCATTCCCCAGACCTTGGCGCGGGACGGCGACCCCTTAGACATTCTGATTCTCGGCGCTACGCCGACATTTTCCGGGTGCATTTATTCCGCACGTCCCGTCGGGAGGCTTGAGATGCTCGACCATGCGGCATGCGACGAGAAAATTCTGGCATACGCGACCGGAAACCCTAGATTAAGCGAAATTCAGAACTACACCGAGATCCAGTCACACATTCTTCGCGAAGTCGAGCAATTCTTTTCTGTATCCGAGGATCTCGAGGGAAAAGAGACAAGGGTTCTTGGGTGGAAAGATCGGGAAGCAGCATACGAGGTGATCCGGAACAGCCATGAGTGGTTCGTTCACAGCGCCGTCGCCCAATGAGGCCGTTGCCGTGCCTGAAAACGCCGTTAACGGCAACATTGACCCTCAGCTCTTCTTCGCTGCCGTTGAGCGGACGGAGGAGATGGCTCGCCTCCTTGCCCAGGCTGAAAAACGAAAGTCGCTTTTGATTTTCGGATCTGAGGCCGTAGGGAAAACGCGGCTCCTGCAGTCCTTTGTGAAAGCTCAGCCGCTCGCCCTTTTTGTGCCAAGAGTAGAGTCGCCGCGGGAAGTACTCCTGACACTGATTGCAGAACTAGGGCGTCTCGGAAAGCGGGGGGTTGATCTTCCGGCCAATCCGGAGTCCCTGACCAGCACTGGGCTCAAAGGAGTGGTTAAGC
>JASHSG010000123.1 GCA_030040935.1 Acidobacteriaceae bacterium
GTCTTGTTGTCGACCCAGCCGAAGCGCGGAAGGTAATCGTCGCCGGCGTGAAGCGGAATCTTGATCCACACAGTTTTTCCGCCAAGCGCCGGCACTACTCCCAGGTGCACTTCGGGATTGGGGTCGCCCGGCTGCGGAAAGCGCTGCCAATCCACCGTGGCGTGATTCGGAATCCAGTCCGTCAGCGGGTACTGCGGCACGCGCGATTCGTTCATTTGCAGAAACGCGATCTTCTTTGAGTCCGGCGACCAGAAGTAGTTGCTGCGCACGTCGAGCTCTTCCTCATACACCCAGTCCACCTCGCCGGCCAGTGACACGGGGTCATCGACGGAGGAGGGACCGGGCGCCGAAGCGACAGGTATGGCGGGCGTGCCGCTCTCGCGAAGCGGAATCACGGCCAGGCCATGATCCTTGATGAAGGAGATGAACGAGCCGTCGGGTGAGAATTTGGGGTCGTCGCCTGAGAGAAGGTCCGAAAATCCAATTTCAAATCCGGTGCCGTTGTGCAGATCGTAGAGCCACAGCCGGCCGTTGGAATCGAACAGCAGATGCGCGGAGTCCGGAGACCAGATGTAGCTGGCGAGGTTATAGCGGCGGCGATGATCGCGGTCCCGCTCGGAGCCGTTCGTGCCGCTTAGGTTTTCCATCTTCGCCGCGCTCACCAGCACATGGGACTTGCCGGTCGCAGGATCCACATCTACCAGTTCACCGCCATCGAGGTAGGTTAAATGCTTTCCGTCGGGCGACCAGGCGAATTGATCGGGCGGCTCGCCGATAAGGGGCCCGTGCGCAAAGATGGCATCGATGGTGAGCCTTTTTTCCGGCGCCTGCGCGGCGATGGAAAACGCGGCCAGCGCGAGCGCCGCTGCGACCCAGGACAGGATGGCGGCTTTTCGCGTCAAATGGAACGTCTCCCAGGCACGATTTCATCGAGCGCGAATCCGGCCTGAAGTGCAGGGACTGAAAGAGGCAGGCCGGCGAATCCGGAAGACTCAGTGTAAATCAGAGCGTATGAAAGCGAGCTTATGGGCGGGCGCTGTGTGAGAGCCATTTTGGCCGCGCCTTCTGAATGGGCGCGAGACACGGTTTCGCTGTTTGGTGCCGCGAGGGTCGACAGTGTATGTTGCGCTGTATGCACTGGGCAACTCCTGAAGATCGGCGCGCGCTTGGCCAGGCGCGGCGCAAGCAAGTGGGCCGCCACCAGCATGAGGCTCTGCATCCCAAGGCGCGGCCGGTAGCGGCGCTGGAACTTGTGGCGCGATCGATGCGTGGACGCGTCCCCGCGCTCATCCAGCTCAAGTATCAGCTCATGGTGGAGTCGCCGTTCGGATACTTTCGCGGCGCCGCTCCGGTGATGGCCGCCGACCTGGCGCAGCTTCCATCCACCGGCATTGTGAGCCAGCTTTGCGGCGACGCCCATGTGCGCAACCTGGGCGCATTCGCCGCGCCCGACGGGCGCCTGGTCTTCGACCTCAATGACTTTGACGAGACCATCCGGGGCCCGTTTGAGTGGGACTTGAAACGCATGGCGGCTTCCCTGGTGCTGGCCGGGCGCGAAGCCGGGCACAAGGACAACTCCGCGCGCAAAGCTGCGGCCGCCTGCATCGAACGCTACGCTGAGCAGATGCGCGCCTTCGCGCGCATGCCTCAGCTTGAAGTGAACCGCTTTCAGGTGCACCGAATCGATCTGGCCAAACCAGTGCACGACGCGCTCTCGAAGGCGGAGCGCGCCACGCCGCAGCACACCTTTGAGCGCCTCACCACGCCGATTTCGTCGCGGCCCGGAGCGCGGCGGCGCTTCAGGGAGATGAGGCCGATGCTTTGGCGCGTGGCTGGCTCCCGCGCCGCCGCCGTTGTTGCCTCGCTCACGCCATATCGCGAAATCCTCGAGCCGCAGCGGCAACACCTGCTCGACTTCTACCGGCCCGTCGATGTGGCGTTCAAGGTTGTCGGCACAGGCTCGGTGGGACTGCGCGACTACGTAATCTATATGGAGGGCAACGGGTCCGTCGATCCGTTGTTTCTGCAGATTAAGGAAGAGGTTGCCTCGGCCTACGCGCCGTATCTTCCCGACGCGCGGCCTGCCGCCCACAATGGCCGGCGAACCGCCGAGGGGCAAAAGTACATGCAAATCCAGACCGATCCGTTTCTCGGCTGGACGCACATCGGCAACCGCCAGTATTTGGTCCGCCAGCTCAACGACCACAAAGGTTCGGTTGCGATTACCGATCTGGCCGGCGCCAATCTGAAGGCTTACGCTGAAGTCTGCGGCGAACTGCTCGCCCGCGGGCACGGCCGCTCGGGCGACCCGCAGACCATCGCCGGCTACATCGGCACGGGAACCGCGTTCCCTGACGCGATCGCCGAGTTCGCCATCGTCTACGCCGACCAGACGCGAAAAGACTGGGAAGAGCTGAAGCGGTCGGGAAGAGCGAAGAAGAAAGCGTAGTGCTGGTGCGCGCCGCCCTCAGCGCCGGTAGACATCGTAGCCGCGCAGGTGCGCCGCCGGCGTGAATTCAGCCATCAGCAGCCGCAGTGTTTCGTCCCGGTTCGGCGTGGGGTCAACTTTGATCTGCAGATCGCGCTTCACGATCAGCCACCGGATGTTCTGCGATCGCACCAATGCCGCGGTTTCGGCCGGTGAATAGGGATCGGTCGTGGGATCGAACAATAGAACTGGAAACCTCGGCGCCCGTCCGGAGGCAAAGAAAAACGGATCCTCGCCGGGGAGCAGGATCAGCCCGTCATCCCGCGGAATATTGGCCGCGGCGTAGCGCAGCAGCGCGTCGAATTCCGGCAGGTACGGCCCCGGTGTGGCCATGCCCGCAAGCTGCGGAAATGCGGAACGCTCGACCGGCGCATCGGGCAGGTTGATGTAGGAAAGCCGCTCCTCGCTGGCGATGTAGAAGCCTCCGCAGACAAGAAGCGTGACCGAGATCAGTGCCGCAAGACTGGGCAGGAACCATCGCGCGCCTCGGTCCGCCGTGAATTGAGAGAGAGATGCGAGCAGCTCCGCGATGAGCAAAATGAGCAGCGGCCAGATGGCATAGGTTGAGCCCCAAAGCTGCTGCGACATCAACGTTCCCAGAATCGCCGCCAGCACGATGAGTGGAAAGAGCGCGCGAACCGTCAGCCTGCGACGCGGGCCGGCCAGATTCGCGATGGCCGCGACGGCGGCGAGCAGAAGCAGCAGCGGCCAAAGCTCGAGAAGGCTGTCGCCGCGCTCGTCGGCGTCATCGTAGATCAGAAGCGAAGCCAGCGCAAAGAGGAACGGGGCGGCGAGCAGAAGGAATGCCGCTATCCGTGTCCAGCGATATCGTTCAACCGCAACGCGCAGAAGCGCCAGGGCGGCAGCTGCGCAAGGCAGCGTCAAGAGAAGCGACGGATCGTGAAAAACGGCGAACATCACGCTGAATCCCGGCAGGCGTCGCTCGCCGGCGAAGCGGATGGTCCAGTAAATATAGTTTCCGATGCCGGCGGTCCAATGCAGAGCGAGTGCGGCCGCAATCAAAGTGGCGCTCGCCCCGGCCAGGACAGAAACGAGCCAGGCAGCGCCGGTTGCCTCAGCCTGAGCTTTACCGCGCCGCATGCTCGCCAACGCGAGCACGAACAGAACGGCGGCAACGGTCGCCGCCAGAAACGGCAGCCCCATGTTCTGTTTCGTGAACAGCGGCAGGCAAAGTGCGGCGCCGGCAGCCAGGGCCATTGGAACGCTTCTCCTTGTTTCCGCGCGCAGCAAAAGCCACAGGGCGGCCAGAATCCAGAACGCACAGTCGCCATCGTATTCGGGAATCGGAACAATGCTGTAGACGCCAAGGATCGCCAGTGGCGCGGCCGCACAGAGCGCAACGAGCCAAACTCGAGAGAAGGCTGCGGAAATGCGCTCGCGCAACAATGCGAGAGCGATTCTCCAGGTGACGAGCGTGGATAGCCCGCCCACAACTGCGGTATAGATCACATGATGAAAGAAGACGCGGCCGGTGAGCCGAATGATCGCAGCCTGGATGAGGAACGTCAGCGGAGGGTGCACAAAGGGAAAGTCACGGTAGGGCGTCTGTCCGGCCGCGATGCGCGCTGCGCTGTCGAGCACATAGGCCGTGTCCCACAGAATCGCGACGTGCGCATTCTGCCAAAGCACGACGCAGGCCGTGGCGGAAAATAGCGCCACGCCGGCCATCCAGTCGCGCGCCATCCAGCGCGGGCACGAATGGCTGGGCTCCGGCAGCTCCGATCCCAAGGCCTCAAGCCCAGTCCTCACCATCCCCGGCGATAGTAGTAGGGGGAGTAGTAGGGCACGGAGAACAACGCCATCAGCAGCGCGACGATCCAAACGACCACGGTCCAGCCGAGAAAGAGGTTCAGCAACAGGATTCCCGTCGAGTTGTGCGTGTGCCGCACCGCCGCGATGATCGCAGGCAGGAAGTAAAGGCCGACGAAGAAGATGAAGTGCATAGAGCCTCCGGCTAGGTTCGATTCAATCTACGCAGAGTTTACCCCCGAAGTTCCTCGTTTCTGTGGATTAGAGTCTCTAATCCTATGAAAACACGGCTCATATTTTGATTGCGCACCCGTTTGCCGGTGCGTATACTCCCGTGGTCCCCCAAATCCCCCAAGGAGCGAATCATCATGGGAAAAATCAATGTTGGGCGGCTCATTCTCGGCGGCATCGTTGCCGGCATCGTCGGAGATATCCTGGACTTCCCGGTCGACGGTGTGTGGCTTGCGAAACGCTGGGCTGATGGGATGAGCGCCCTCGGGCATCCCGCACTTGGAACGAATCAAATTATCTGGTTTAACCTGCTTGGGATCGTGATTGGGCTCGTGGCGATCTGGATTTACGCCGGAATCCGGCCGCGCTTCGGGCCGGGCGTGAAGACGGCTGTCTACGCCGGCATCGCGACGTGGATTCTGGGCTTCCTGGTGCCGAACGTCGCATTTATGTGGGTTCAGGGTCTGTTCTCAGCGGACCTCACACTCTATACAACTGCCGGAGCGTTCGTGGAGTGTGTCGTCGGGACGATTGCTGGAGCTGCGCTCTACAAAGAAGGCTAACCACCGTCTTCCGATTCCGGGTTCATGGAATTGCTCACCTGCCGCGGGCGCCTGTGAAGGCGCCCGTCCGGCTTTTCGGCAACCGGTCGTGCCCTGCGCCCTCGGCCCATTGCGGTCCAAGTGTGCGCCGCACAGCTTTCATCCCTCTACAATGATTCGGTATGCCAACGCGAGTCCGATCGCACGCCAAGATCAACCTGGGGCTTTTTCTGGGGCGGTTGAGACCAGACGGATTCCATGCGTTGACAACGGTGTATCAAACGCTGGAAATACATGATTTAGTTACGGTTACAGCTCGAAGAGCGCAGCAGACCTGCCTCCGCATCACATCGAACGAACCCAGGGTGCCAACCGACGAGCGCAACACGGCCTGGCAATTTGTCCTCCTGGCTTTGCGGCGATCCGGAATCGAGGCTGACGTCGAAGTCCATATTGATAAGCGACTTCCCGTGCAGGGTGGTTTGGGTGCGGGGTCAGGGAATGCAGTCGCGGCGCTGGTGGGGCTTGAAAATGAGCTGGGCGTGGAAAACCAGCAGCCCATCGAATCAGCCAGTCGGGGTGCCGACGGGCTGCCTTTGGCGATTTCGCGGTTCCTCAATCGAGGCGAGATGGAGCTCGCGGCCAAAATCGGCTCCGACGTCCCGCTCTTTCTCGTCGGGGGTACGGTGCTGGGGATGGACCGCGGGCAGGAAGTCTACCCGCTTGCTGACATTGAGCCGACGTGGTGCGTGGTCGTCGTGCCCGAAATTGGAATCTCGACGCCGCAGGCCTTTCGCGACTGGGATGCGCTCTGCGCGGCCGAAGGTTTGACCCCGGAGGCCAGTGCCGCTAGACTAGAGAAGTTGAGCCGAAACTACGCCAGCGCCTTTCGGGGAGAAATTCCCGAGGGCGGGTTTGGACCAGGCTCCTCCGGTGTCTTCTCTTCGGGAGAAGACCTGGCCGGACGCTCAAAGTCCGCGCTTGTCCGCACCGGGATCATGAGCTGGATCGAGAACGACTTCGAGCGCGTTCTGTTTCCGCAGCATCCCTCCCTTGCAGAGATCAAGCGTCTTCTTTGGGCTCCGGGTACGCCGGAGGCAGCCGTTTTTGTGTCCCTGTCGGGTTCCGGATCGGCGCTCTTCGGGTTGTACCTGACCCGCGGAGATGCGGAAGCGGCAGTGGGCCGTGTCGAAAATCAGGCCGGGAAGCTGAGCGTGCGGAGCACCACCATCACGCGCACCCTTCCGCGATTTGAATACTGGGATCAGATGATTGTTGAAAGCTAGATGTCAGCTCTCGGCCCTCAGCTTCTTAGTCGGAGCTATCTGGGTCGGTGCTTTTTTTGAGACGGGCTGAAAGCTGACGGCTGAAAGCCAGTCGCTGTTTTTCACGATTGACAGTCGTCCGTTGGGCAGGCGAGACTCACCCACGGCTGACCGAGGTGCTGGGCGATCGTTCAATGGTAGGACAATGCCCTTTGGAGGCATTTATCCAGGTTCGAATCCTGGTCGCCCAGCCAGAAAGACAGCTTCTCGCCACTCGCTTCTGGCTGCTGGCTCTTTTCCTGCTTGAACTGGAGACGGTGCTCTCTGCAGGGAAGGAGCTGGAAGCTGGCGGCAAGTAGCTGAAAGCTCGCACTACGAACGCAGCCATAGCCAACCAGCATGGAGGTGCTCTCAAGATGGAAGCGGAAATGTCGACAGCGACACTGGAAAACACACCGAGCGAAGTCACCACGGAAAAACGGCCTGGCGCGGGCAAGCCCGAGGGCAGCAAGGACGCGCCCAGGAGTGGTTCCGCTGGCGGGTCCGGGGACGGCGGCAGGGTCAAGGATGCAAAGCCCACGCTGGCATCGGAGCGCAAGAAGGCCGCAAAGCTAAGCGAAGACAAACGCTTCAAGCTCTTCAGCGGAACGGCCAATCCCAGGCTGGCGCAAGCCATCGCCGAGGATATCGGCGTCAAGGTCGGCGAAGCCAAAATGCAGCGCTTTGCCGATGGAGAAGTGTACTTCCAGCTTCTCGAGAATGTGCGCGGCGTGGATGTTTTTGTGGTGCAGCCCACCTGCTATCCGGTGGATCAGCACCTGGTTGAGTTACTGATTATGATCGATGCGCTCAAGCGGGCTTCGGCGGCGCGAATCACTGCGGTGGTTCCGTATTACGGCTATGCGCGCCAGGACCGCAAAGATCGCCCGCGCGTAGCCATCAGCGCCAAGCTCATTGCCGATCTGCTCACCACGGCAGGCGCCAACCGCGCGCTTTTTGTCGATCTGCACGCAGCGCAGATCCAGGGCTTCTTCAACATTCCCGTCGACCACATCTTTGCCAGTCCGGTGCTGGTTGGCCATTTTAAAGAGCTCAGGCTGCCTAACCTGACGGTGGTTTCGCCGGATGCGGGCGGCGTGGAACGCGCGCGCCACTTTGCGCAGAAGATGGAAGTGCCGCTGGCCATCGTCGACAAGCGGCGCACCGACATCAATGTGGCTGAAGTGATGCACGTAGTCGGCGACGTTCACGGCAAGACATGCCTCATCATCGACGACATCGTCGACACGGCGGGCACGCTGGTAAAAACGGTGGATGCGCTTTACGCATCCGGTGCGACGGCCGTTTATGCCTGCGCCAGTCATGCCGTGCTTTCGGGCCCGGCCATCGACCGCATTGCGAATTCGCGGCTTGAACAGTTGGTCGTAACCGACACCATTCCATTACGAGAGGCGGCGCACAAGCTGCCCAAGATCAAAGTGCTCTCCATCGCAGGACTGCTGGGCACCGCGATCGAAAACATTCATTTGGAGACCAGCGTAAGCACGTTGTTTAGCTAACAGGGGTCAGAGATCAGCTTTCAGGGATCAGGACCGTGAAAGAAAATTCGCCAGATGTGAGGCACGAGGGTTGGGATCGGATTTTTTCCTGACCCCCGACCCCTGAAACCTGACACTTGGTTTTACAAAGGGAGCGGAGAAATACCGTGCCCGATCTTAGAGAGAAACGAGAAAACACAAAATGGCAGAAGTTGTTGTAGCCAAGCCCCGCGAGGGCAAATTCAATAAGAACGCCGCGCGCCGCGTGCGCGCCAGAGGCAGGATTCCTGCCGTGCTGTACGGTTCGGGACACGATCCCGTCGCCGTGGAAGTTGATCCGAAACAGATTTCGCGGATCCTGTACTCCGAAACCGGCCACAACACGATTTTGGATGTCGAGGTGGCAGGCCGGCCCGCCACCAAGGCCATGATCGTCGAGTGGCAGCGCGAGCCGATCAACGACAAGCTTATTCACATTGACATGAAGCGCATCGCGCTCGACAAGGTTCTTCAGGTGCGCGTGCGTGTCAAGCTGCTGGGCGTGCCGGTGGGCGTAAAGACCGAGGGCGGAGTTCTCGACCAGGTGCTGCGAGAGGTGGAAGTCGAGTGCCTTCCGGCCGACATCCCGGGCCACATCGATGTCGACGTGAGCGAACTGGGGATGCACCAGGTTCTGCGCGTCAGCGGGTTGCCCCACTCCGGCAAGATTAAGTACCTCACCCCGGAAGATGCCACTGTGGCGCACGTTGTTCACATTCGCGAGGAAGTGGTGGCAGTGCCGGAGACGGCCGAAGGTGCGGCTGCGGCAGTGCCGGGCGCGGCTCCTGCGGCGGGTGAAGCTGCAGCTCCGGCCGAGCCTGAGGTGATCAAGAAGGGCAAGACACCTGATGCGGACGCCGCGGCGGCAAAGAAGCCCGAGGCGAAGAAGTAAGCCTTGCCTGAAGCAAGCGAGTCCGGCTCACTGCACGGCCCTTTCCTGATTGTGGGCCTTGGCAATCCCGGCCTCGAGTATCTGTGGACCCCGCATAACGCGGGATTCATGGCCATCGATCGCATCGCTCAGCAGGAGGGCGTTGTGGTCGGTAATCGGCGAAGCCGGGCCACCACCGCAACCTGCCGCATCGCGGGGCGCGAAGTGGTTCTGGCTAAGCCGGAGACGTTTATGAACTTGAGCGGCATTGCGGTCGCCGCTCTGGTGAAAGAGTTTGAAGTGGATCCAGCCCGGGATTTGCTCGTCATCTACGATGAGCTGGATCTGGTGCTGGGAACCTTCAGGATCAGGGAGCGCGGTTCACCGGCCGGGCATAATGGGGCCCGCAGCGTGACAGATGCTCTGGGAACGGAAGATTGGCTTCGCTTGCGGATTGGCGTGGGACCCGACTTGCCTCCCGAAGCGGTTGCAGCGGGCGGAAAGCGGCCGGGCAGGGATTATCTGCTCTCGCCCATGCGCAAGGCGGATCTGGCGGTTTTGGACGAGGTGCTCGACAAAGTGGCGCGAGCCACGCGGAGCGTTCTCGAACTGGGACCGGCGGCCGCGATGAATGAGTTCAACCGGAAGGAAGACAAGGAACAGGGAACAGGGACATAGCGACATGGGGAACAGGGATCGGAACCGGCAAGCGCTGCGAACTGTCGGCTATGAACCGCCAACTGTGAGTTGTTGATTATGAGCCGGGGCAGATGCTCCGGCAGAAAAGGAATATCGATGTCACGTGTGTATGAAGTGATGTTCATTATCCGTCCCGATGTGGACGACGACGAAGCCGAGAAGCTGATCACGAGCTTCACCTCCACTGTCACCTCCGGCGGCGGCGTGGTCAAGTCGGTGGAGAAGCTGGGCCGCCGCAAGCTGGCCTACACGGTGCGCAAATTCAACGACGGCAACTACGTGCTGATGACCATCGAGGCCAGCGGCCCTGTGGTTCTTGAGCTGGAGCGCCGCCTGCGTGTGACGGAACCGGTGATCAAATTCATCACCGTGCGCGTGGACGAAGAAGAGAAGCGCCTGGCCAAGGTGAAGGCTGCACGCGGCGTGCGTCGCAAGCCGGCCGAGAGCGCGCCCGCGGCCGCCGACGCAGCGCCGGAGCCGGCCGAGACTGCACGGGCCAGCGCGTAAAGGCAGGAAACGGGGGAACAGGAAGGCAGAATTCCTGCCAACGAGAGGTTCTGCTTCTGATCCCCGAACACGGGCACTTTGAAGAAAAACCTCCGGCGTTGCCGGACCAGAGAGAGCAGAGGAAACGAAATGGCTGAAGAAAATCAAGCAAAAGCATCCGCTTCGGCGGACGCGGCTCCACAAAGCGCTTCCGGACCGGGTGGCTCGTCGGGACCGGGCCCGGGCCCTCGCGGTCCGGCTCGAGGCGCTGGTGGTCCCGGCGGGCGGGGAAAGTTTTTCCGCCGCAAGAAAGTCTGCAAGTTCTGCACCGACAGGATCGACGCGATTCCTTACCGTGACGTGCGGCTCCTGCAGCAGTTTGTGGCCGAGCGAGGCAAAATCGTTCCGCGCCGGCTGAGCGGCGTTTGCACCACGCACCAGCGCCGCCTGACACGCGCCATCAAGCAGGCGCGGAACATCGCTCTGCTGCCCTTCGCCACTCGCCACTAAGTTGGCGCAGCGCGGTCGGATTCTGGGTAGGGCACGGCTTCAGCGTGCTGAAAGCAGGAAGTGTCAGGGCACGACTTCAGTCGCGCCGAGTCAGGCGCATTTAACCGCGGGGCTTTAGCCCCCGACGGACGTTTTCCAAACGGCTCCAACCGAGCCGTCATGCGTCCACAAACGATGGAGAGTTTCTTATGGAAGTCATTCTGAGAGAAGATGTAGCCGACCTGGGCTTTCGGGGAGAAGTGGTGAAGGTGGCCGATGGCTACGCGCGCAATTATTTGCTGCCGCGCAAGCTGGCCATGCAGGCCACCGCGGCCAACAAGGCCGTGATCGAACAGATGAAGGCTGCCGCCGCGCGCCGCTCGGCGAGCGAGAAGACGCAAGCCGAGCAACTTGCCATCCAACTCGAGCCGCTGGTGCTCAGCTTCACGCGCAAGGCCGGCGAGGCGGGCCATCTTTTTGGCTCGGTGACCTCGGCCGACATTGCCGCGGAACTGGCCGCGCAGGGCCACGAAGTCGATCGCCGCAAGATTCAGCTCGGCGATCCGCTCAAGAGCACAGGCGACTTCAAGGTGGCCATCCGCCTGCACCGCGAGGTGACGGCGCGCGTGACCGTGAAGGTTCAGGCGGAAGCGACAGAGGAAGAGAAGATCGCCGCCGCGAACGCCTCCGGAGCCGCTCCGGACGAAGAAGCCGCCGAGCCTGCCGCGGAAGAAACGCCAGCCGAATAAGCCCGTCTGCGATCAGGACGCGCTCGCAAGTATCAAAGGCTGCACACATGAGCTCCGAAGTCCCGTAAGGACGGCGCAACGACATTTCTCTCGTTGAAATCAATGTCGCGCGAAAATGCGATGATCAGCCGAATCGGCTGTTTGCATCCAGGACAAATCCTGAATGGAGTGGTGCCGGGAGCTGGCAGGCTACGACGGAAACAGCGATCCCGACGCCGCGCGAATCGGCGCCAGGCGATGGCGGCGGCGTGCCGGCTGCTGGACCACGGAGCCCAGCAGACCGGCGATCTCACGCAGCTCCGCGCGGGCATGGCCAATGGCGGCTGCCACGGCGTCGAGCCGCTTGCTGTCGCCGGCAGCGAGCGGCAGTGCTTTCTGCGTATCGTGCCTTTTGTTTCGGTCAGACCGGCGCTGCTCCTGACCAAGCACCGTGCGCGCCCCTGCCAGTGTGTAGCCCTCGGCGTGAACAAGCCGCTTGATCTCCATGGCCATTTCCACGTCGCGGCGCCGATATAAGCGCTGCCCGGTTCCGCTCTTATTCGGCTTGAGCTGGGGAAACTGCGATTCCCAAAATCGCAGGACGTAGGTCTCCACACCGCAGAGCTCCGCGACATCTCCAATCTTGAAGTAAAGGCGATCCGGGATCGGGGGTGGTTCGTAGGCGCGTTTCCGGTTGGGTTGTGTAGCCATAATCTTCAGCGAGGGAATCGGTGACGTATAGGGAAGCGCCCCGCTCTAGTGGCAGTATAGGGCACCCCTCGCAGGCGATGCGAAGCAAAATCGGGCCTGGAACCTAACTCGGCAGAGGAAAAACGCGGCGAAATTATCTCGGGTTTTTTCGGGATTTCTCCCTATTCGCGAGCGATTGCCGAACGCGCAGGCGAGCCCGGCGGCGCGGCGCGCAAATATTGCCTGGGCCAGCTTGCCTCTTCGCCCAGCGCCGCTGCCGCGTGGACCGGCCAATAGGGATCGCGCAGCATGGCGCGCGCAAGAAAGACAAGATCGGCTTCGCCGCCTGCGATGATCGCGTTGGCCTGCGCCGGCTCGGTGATCAGCCCAACCGCCGCCGTCGCGATGCCCGCCTCCTGCCGAATTCTCGATGCAAACTGAACCTGGTAGCCGGGTGCCGCGGGAATCTTCGCGTATGGGACGAGCCCGCCCGACGAACAATCCACGAGATCCACGCCGTGCTCGCGCAACTGCTTCGCAAGCTCGACCGATTCCTCGGGATTCCAGCCGCCGTCAACCCAGTCGGTGGCGGAGATGCGAACGAACAGGGGCAAGCGCTCCGGCCATTCGCGGCGTACTGAGTCCGCAACTTCGAGCACCAGGCGGATGCGATTCTCAAAGCTGCCGCCGTAATTGTCGGTGCGGAGATTCGAAAGCGGCGAAAGAAACTCATGCAGAAGGTAGCCGTGCGCGGCGTGAATCTCGACGAAATCGAAGCCGGCCTCGAGCGCCCGGCGCGCTGCGCGGCGAAAGCCCGCAACGACGGCCTCGATGCCGGACAAATCGAGCGCTGCAGGCATAGGGTAATCCGGCGCAAATGCGATCGCGCTCGGCGCAACCGGCTGCCAGCCGCCCTCAGAGGCAGCGACGGTCGCCGGTCGCGGCGCAAAGGGCGTGGCCGTGCTGCCCTTGCGTCCGGCATGCGCCAGCTGGATCCCGGCGCGCGAGCCCTGCGTGTGGATAAACTCCGCCATACGGCGCAGGTTGGCGATGTGCTCGTCTTTCCAAATGCCAAGGTCGGCAGGCGAGATGCGGCCTTCTGGCAGAACCGCCGTAGCCTCGGTCGACACCAGTCCCGCGCCGCCCTGCGCGCGGCTGCCCAGGTGCACCAGGTGCCAGTCGTTGGCAAAGCCGTCTTCGCTCGAGTACTGGCACATGGGCGAAACGCCGATGCGGCTGCGAAACTCGACCGAACGAAGCTGGAAGGGAGAAAAAAGCGAATCTGCCATATCTCTTTAAATGGATGATCGGCCCGCGGAAGCGATTCAACTCAGTTGCTGCGCAGTCGGATGGAAATCATGCCGGGCGGCTTCGATTGGAATCTACTGCTTCTTAAGTACGGCCGAGCCCTTTTCATCAAACAGGATCGCGCTCTCGAGCTTGCGGAATTCGGCTGCCTTTTCCGGCGGAATCTCAACCTGCCTCACCACGTACTCGCGCTCATAGTGGAGCAGGTTGCCCTTGGCCGTCGTTGAGGAGTGGTAGCTGGCGAAGTCCATGTCCACATCGACTGGGTCGGGCGTCTCATCGACCACGTATCCGGGCGGAAGCGTGATATCGAAGCTGTCGCGCCAATCGCCCGGAAAATTTCCCGGGTGCCCGATTTCAATTGGATACTCGCGAGTCTTGTCCTCCATCACTTCGGGCACGGCAAAAGCGTCGCTGCCCACAACTCGCGGGCGCAGCAACAGCAGCGGCCCTGCCGCGTGTGCGTAACTCGGGTCGCTCACGTGCAGGTCGAGTGTCACGGGCTGATCGAGAGCGGTTGTCTCGTGAAACTCGTACCCTTTGAAGTCAAGGCTGGGTAGATCGGAGCTCAGGCCTTTCTCCAGATTTTCGCGCACTTCTTTTGCGTCCGCTTCTTTCAGGAGCCCGCGCTCTCCCGCCGCGTCCACGCCGGTGAAAACATCGGTAACGTCGCCGGCCAGCGTGCCGTCCGCAGCCAGAACAAAAGTGCCCTTGCGGCTGAGGCTGGCTGATTGCGGCGAGAGCACGGGCATTTCGAGCACCCGGCTTTCAGCCCCGTCAGCCAGGTTGCCATACGCGCCTTGCAGTTCTCCGCGGATCAATCCCACAGGCGTCGTTTCGTCGGTGGGATCGAAAATGAGCAGCGTTTTGTCGTGGGGTATCCTCACCAGCGCCTGCAGGCGCGGATCGTTTTCTCCATCGGGCACCTCGATGGCCGTGATCATGTGGTCGCCGATGAGCGACGGCGCCGATGGGTCGATCACGCCGCGCTCCGAGTTCACGTGCAGGTAATAGGCCTTGATGCCGACGGCCTGAAGCATCGAGATCAAAAGAGTGGTTTTATCTTTGCAATCCCCGTAGCGGTTGCGATAGATGTCTGCGGCGTAGTGAGCCTGTAATCCGCCGATGCCTTTCTCAATGATGAAGTAGCGGATGTTGTTCTGGATGTACGAAGTAATTCGGCTCAGCTTCGTATAAAGGTCCGGTGCGCCAGCCGTGAGTTCCTGGGCCTTGGCCGTAATCTCCGGCGTTGGATCGGGTCGATGCGCCTCGAGCTGTTCCTCCCACTGGCCGAGGGCGCGCCATTGATTGTCTACACCGTTGACAGCATCGCTGCCCCACATGACGGTCATGTGCGCGGCCAGAGCTTGCCATGGTGGAGTGGCATGGAGGCTCTCCAGATCGAGCGCCGGGACGTTCTTAATCTCCCAGCGGAGATGGTTGTCCGCTGTCTCCGTGGGCTCGATCGGATTGGTGTGGCTCCACGAGTCCGCATAGTGGCCACCTGCGGGCAGCGCCAGTTCAAGCGACTCGTTCACAACGGGAATTGTGTCTTGTATGCCCCACACCTCCATGCTCATGTAAGGCCGAAGATCGTGCGTGATCTCGCATGCGACCACCGCGCCGGGATCGGCGCCGGGCGGCCTCACGAAACGCACGCGCTCGGTGAACTGCATGTCGGCGTCCCCGTAGGCGCCGACGTCGGCGAAATCGGTATCCATGGCCTGCAGCTGCCTGCCATCGGCGGCTATGGTCCATGAGTGAAATGAGTCCAGCTTCTCGTCGACATCGTATTCGGCGCCGCATTCGGCGTGTTCGCGCCCCTGCGGCTTGAGAATTCTGACTGCGGATCGTTCACGCTCCACAGCGCGATTCTGCTCGTCGACGCTAATGAGAATCTCGTCGAGCAGCGTGACCGCCGAGGCATCGCCCACGTTTGCCGGAGTCGGCGTCTTGGCAGCTTCGACGACCCAGTCCGGCGCGGGCTGCGACTTTTCTTTGGCGTTCGCGCCATGCCATCCGGGAAGCAATGCCGCGCAGCAGGCCGCGAAGGCAAGCGTTCGCGAGATCGAGATGCGCGCCTGCATCAGTGGGCCGCTCCTGCCTGAGCGGGTGACGGCAAGGTCAGGACCAGCTGCTCCTGATCGGTCGCCGCCACCTTCTGGTAAAACGCGCGCAGGTCCGGGTACTCTTCAGGCTTCGCGAATGTGAAGCCAACCAGCAATGCCTGCCTGATGGTGATCTGGCCGGGTTGTATCGCGCTCTTCGCAACCAGGATTGCATGGCTTGGCCAGGGAATACTCGCGTCCTGCGGCGCGCCCTCCACCGTCGCCCCATCGGGCAGGTGATAGGTGATCTCGTCGGTTACGCGCCGGCCGAAATGCATGTCGACGTCTTCCACGCGCTTCTCTTCATTGACAAATGGGACGCGCCCGCGGGTTTCAAAAAAGAATCCGGGGAGAATGAGTCGCTTTGCGGTGACGGTGCCGAGCGAGCCTTTGACGTCAACCACAGCCATCAGGTTCGAGTAGGGATCGGTCAGGCCCAGGAAGTGGTTCACATGAGCTTCGACGCCATCCGGCACGTCGCCCTCCAACTCCTCGCGGTCGAATTCCTTCTTCAGCTCGGTGTCATCCTCTTCAAGCGCGCGTTGCCGCCAATGCAGCGCCGCCTGCCCGACAAAGATCAGGTTGACACGTCCGGTAATTCCACTCTGGGCGTCCACGTAAACATCTCCCAGCCGTGTCGTGGAGTTTTCTGCGTACTGCTGGGTCGGTGTAACGATAAACGATGGACCGCGCGGGCTTTCGCCGACGCCGCCGGCATCCGAGTGACGCCAGCTTACGGTCTGAAACGGACACATCTTCTCACCGGGATCGAGAAGGATCTCCTTGCCGCCCGTGCTTAAGCCAACCAGCGTGGAGTCAAGTTGATTAAGACTGAAATAAGTGGGATCGAAGATAGCGCGGTCGCGATCGACCACCCTGACGGCGTACGCGGTCAGCCCGGCTGCGCGCAGCATGGAAAGGTACAACATCGCGATGTCGTCGCCCGACCCGCTCTTCTGACTCCAGGTGTCTTCAGCGCGCTTGGTTGCCTTGATCTTTAGTTCTCTCAGCTCCGATGCGCTCTTCTCGCGCGAGAAATCGGTATTGTCGAGCGCTTGCACCGCGTCGTAGAGTTTCTTCGCCTTGTCAAGATCGCTGTCGGTGGGAGCGATTAAGCCGCTGACCGCATCCTTTATGGTGTTGGAAGGCTCGGCAAATTTATCCACGTCCTTCGACCAGTCCTTGATCTCGCCCGACCAGAACGAAGTTGAGTCATTGGCGTAGGTGTAGAAGAAATCGACCCTGTAAAGCAGGCTCTCGACAGGCGGCATCCACTCCTCGTCGGGAGCGGGCGGAATATCGGTTAGATCGAGACTGAAACTGTCGTTGACACTTGGCTGAAGCTTAGCTCCCGCAGGCAGGTGAGGCGACCAGGCGAGCTTGGTGATGATGCGCCCGCGTTGGTCGGCCAGGGTGAGGACCGTTTCAGCGGTGAACTGATAATGTGCCTTGTGGATAAAATATTGCCCCTGTATCTTCCAGTCGGGTGAGGAATACAGGTTGTCGTCGTAGTCCACATCGTAGCGATACTCCAGGATGCTGCCCACCTCGACGCTGGGCAGCGTAAAGACTTTCTTCTGGACCTGGGTGTCGCCTGTCTTGAAGATCATCAGGTCTTCCGGCTTCACGTCGAGCGGAACGATCGTGCCGTCCGGATGAATGGTGCGGCCCTTGATTGCAGTAATCTTAACGTCGCCCTTTTGATAGGCAATCTGAACCGTGGCGAGATCCTTGCCCTTTTCCGTGAGCACTTTGATCCGCGCATAAACGCTTCGGTAGTGCACCGGATCGTTGGCGGTCTCCTCGTAATAGAGGTACACCGCATCCGCTCCCGGAGCCTCCGGATCGGAGGTCATTTTCAGCTCGTCATCGGTTGGCTGCTGGAATTGCGCGTGTGAGAGAAGGGGCGAAACGGCGAGCAAGAACAAAGCTGCCCCCCGCAGAAGAATCGATTTAGCCATACTGGTTGATCCTGATTTTCGAGTGCGATCATTCTAACCCGGAACCAATTCAATGAAAGGAACAATCGGGAAGAATCCCCGAGTGATCCATATCGCAGGGTTCGGAAAGGGAGATTCAGTTTCCTTTCGGGCTGGCCCCGGCGTCGACGACCAACTGCCCCTGGTCAGCATCGGAAACCTTCTGGTAAAACCCGCGTAAGTCCTGATATTCCTCTGGCTTAGCCAAGGTGAATGCGCGTGCCAGAACGCGAGCGATGGTGATTTGTCCTGGGTCTGCCTTGGATTTGACTATGTAGAGCGCGTGATTCTCCCAGGCGACCTTCGTATCCGGTGGCGCGCCCTCAATCGTACTGCCATCGGGAAGATGATAAGTCAGCTGGTCGCTCACCTGGCTGGCATAATGCATGTCCACAGGCTCGAGCCGGTCTTTCTCCTTCACAAATGGCTCGGTCTCGCGGGTTTCAAAGAAGAACCCGGGCATGACCATGCGCTTCGCGGTCAATGTACCCAGCGATCCGCTTACTTTAACCACCGCCATTAACAGTTTGTCAGGCTCGTCCAACCCCAGGAAGTGGTCGACATGCGCCGCGGCAGTTTCCGGAGTGATGCTCTCGAGGTCGCGGTCGAACTCCTTTTTGAGCTCATCGTCGTCGACTTCGATAGCCCTTTGCCGCCAGGCAAGGGCGTCCTGGCCGGTCATGACGATCTGAAGCGTGCCCGAAATGGTTCCGTCCGGACCGACCTCGATGTCGCCGGTCCGCTTGACCGTGTTGGCCTCGAAGACCTGGTAGGGAGTCTGGGCGCGGCCAGGGCCGTTGGCGCTTTGGCGGAGTCCTTCAGCGCCGGAGTGACGCCAGTTCACAGTCTGAAAAGGACACAGCTTTTGTCCCGGATCGAGGAGGACGTCCTTGCCGTCCGTATTTAGGATCACAAGCGTGTCATCGAGCTGGTCGAGGTTCATGTAGCTGGGGTCGAAAACTCCCCGGCTCCTG
Source organism: Acidobacteriaceae bacterium (assembly GCA_030040935.1). Classification (GTDB taxonomy): domain Bacteria; phylum Acidobacteriota; class Terriglobia; order Terriglobales; family Acidobacteriaceae; genus Telmatobacter. The sequence goes on from JASHSG010000123.1 coordinate 18,206, forward strand.
TCGACGACCGACGTAGCGTAAGCGGTGAGGCCGGCTGCGCGCAGCATCGAAAGATAGAGCAACGCGATCTCGTTGCTGTTGCCGCTCTTCTCCTTCCATGTGTCCTCGGCGCGCTTCACCGGCGTGAGCTTCAGTTCTTTTCTTTCCGACTCGGACTTCCGGCGCGAGTAGTCGGAGTTGTCGAGGGACTGGACCGCGGCATAGAGTTTTTGCGCCTTGACGGCCTCGCTGTCAGATGCTGAGATCAGGCCTGCGACAGCTTCCTCAATGGTCTTGGTGGGCTCGGCAAAACGATCGATGTCCCTGGACCAGGTCTTGGCCGCCTGCGCCCAAAAGTCCTCCGCGGAGCTTCCATTCGTGTAGTAGAACTCGACCTTGTAGACCGTGCTGGAGTCAGGCGGCATCCATGCTTCCTTCGGGACGGGCGGAACGTCGCTAACGTCAAGGCTGAAACGGCCCAGCGCGGGATCCTCGCTTACAGTCACGCCGCTCGGAAGACGCCAGTTCCACACCAGATGGTCGAGAACATTGCCGGAACTGTCGACCAGGTGGGCATTGAGCGCGTCCCTCGCGCCGGGAAGAAAGCCCCTGAATGGCGTGAAATCGTAATGCGCCTTATGCACAAAGTGATGCTGCTGCACCTCCCAGATCGGCGAAGAAACGTGTTGAGGATCGTAAGTCAACTCATAGCTGTATTCGAGGACGCTGCCTACGTCCACATCGGGCAAAGTAAAAACTTTTTGCTGAATCTGCTCCTCCCCGTTCTTTGCCACCAGCAGGTCCTCCGGCTTGACGGCCAGAGATACCACGGTTCCGTCGGAGTGGATGGTCCGGCCCTGCACATCGACGATCTTGAAATCGGTGCCGCCTTTCACATAAGGGAGCCTGATCGTCGCCAGCTCTTTGCCTCGATCCGTAAGCACCTTGATGCGCGCGTAATACCGCCGCTCGTGCAGCACGTCGTTATCGCTCTCGCGAATCTCAAGGAAAACCGCAGCCGCTCCCTTCGCTTCGGGGTCGATGGTCATCGTGAGCTCGTCGGGATTGGGCGGCTGGAACTGCGCTGAAAGAAGCGCGGGCCACATCGCGGCAAATAGCCCAACTGTACCGCACATCAAAAGAGGATTCCGCATGAAAGTCGCCTTAGCGCCAGGTCGCGACCATTTTAGCGCGAATCATGCGGGACGAGATTTCGGCCTGCGGCCGGTTGCGAGTGACTCCGGAATTCGGCCGGCGCCGGCTTCCTGTTCCATGCAGCCGCACGTTTCGAGCAGCGATGAGACCAGCGCCAGCGGCAGGCCCATCACGTTGAAGTAGCAGCCTTCAATGCGCGGAATCCAGCGCGCGGCGCGGCCCTGGATAGCGTAGGCCCCGGCTTTGTCCATCGGCTCGCCTCCCGCCACATAATCGGCGATCTCCGCTTCTGAAAGAGTGAGAAAACGAACCGCTGTGACCTCCGCAGCCACTTCTGCGCCCGCAGCGCTGACCAGGGCCACGCCCGTAATCACGCGATGCGTCCGGCCTGAGAGCATGCGCAACATGCGCGCGGCATCGGCCGCATCCGAAGGCTTGCCGAGAATCTCGCTGTCGAGGGTGACCGTGGTGTCTGCGCCCAGCACGGCAATTCCTTCTGGCGCCGGACTGGCCGTAGTCAGCTCGCGAAAGACGGCTTCCGCTTTTTCCCGCGCCAGGCGAGTGACGTATTGAATCGGATCCTCGCCCCGCATCGGATCCTCGTTGATGTGCGCGGGATGCACGCGGAACCGGTAACCCGCCTGCGTCAGCAGTTCTTTGCGGCGCGGCGAGGCCGAAGCCAGAACCAGCATGTTGGAATTATGGCAAACTCCTGAGCCTCGCTTCCCAATTAGAATGGATCGGGGCTTCGATCGGAAGAACGCTCGACCCGGACAAAACTCCAATGCATTTCAACCTCGATTTTTCAGCGGCGCAGGTTCTATGGACGCTCACCTTCGCGGCCGTGCTGGTTTTGATGGTCGTGCTGCTGGGGCGCGGGAGGGCGCAGCGCTTTCCCTGGTTTACCGCCAACATAGCGATGATGGGACTGCTGCTGCTGACCACCCAGCTGCTGCTGAACAGGCTTCCGCGCATTACAGGGACAGAGATTTTTCTGGCGCTGTCGAATGTGGAGGTGGCCATTGGCCTGCTTGTGCTGGTGGAATTGGCGCGCCGCTCGTTTCACGGTTTGGGAAAAATGGGCTGGATCGTCGGATCTCTGTCGATGTTGGCCGTGGGCGCGGCGGTCCTGGTTCTCTGGGGACCGTGGCCGGCCTGGAAAACAATGACGGGGACTTCGGTGCTGGCGACGATCCGGCTCATGGATCTGGCCGTGGACAAGGGAATCCTTCTCTCCAGTGTGTTGACGGTGGAGTTAGGCCTCTCGATCACCCTCGCGGGCCGGCGCTTTGGCACCGGATGGCACAGCCACGCGCAGCGGATCGTGATCGGACTTTCGACGGCTGCGCTTGCGCAGCTGATGCTGCGCGGAAGCCTTGAGGCCATCGGCATGCGCACCCACATTCACTCGCAGGCAGACTACGAACGCGTCCTCGATCTGCGCGACAAGCTGATCCACGCCAACAACGCCGCTTACTTGTGCGTCTTGGTTTGGTGGATTACCTGCTTGTGGTTCGACGAGCCCGGGGCAGCGCAGGCTGCTGAAGAAACTGAGCCCGCGGACGGTAGTGCAGCCACTCTCGAAGCGGCGGCCGATCCGCAGGGTGAACCCGCCGCGCCGGCAACCCTTGAAACGCAAAAGCCCACGCAGTCGCAGGCGGAGAACAGTGACCCCCGCGCCGGGAACTGAGCACTGTACCGGGAACTGACAACTGCAAGCTGACAACTGCCCTTAAATGTGGCAGCTCGCCTGGCCCCGCTTTTCGAGATACCGCTGGTGATAATCCTCAGCCCGCCAGAAGGTCTCGGCCGGTTCTATCTTGGTCACGATCCTGCGCGGCTTGTAGCGGCCGTCGGCGGTGAGCTCCTCGATCTTGGCGCGCGCCTCAGCCTGCTGTTCCGGCGAGTGAAAAAAAATGGCAGACCGGTACTGCGTGCCCCAATCCGGTCCCTGGCGATTCAGCGTCGTGGGATCGTGCAGCTCGAAGAACGCGTCGAGCAACTCGCCGTAGCTCACCTTTTCGGGATCGAAGTCGAGCTCGACGACCTCCGCGTGGCCGGTCTTGTCGGTGCATACGTCCTTGTAGGTCGGCTGGTCGAGCGACCCGCCCTCGTATCCCACGGCCGTTGCCGTCACTCCGGGTATGGCCGCGAACGCCGCCTCCACGCCCCAGAAACATCCCGCCCCGAACGTCGCCTTTTGTGTGCTCATAGCTCATTTTAGATGCGCAGCGCGAGACGGAAGAACGGATTTTTTAGGCCGCGCGAGCTTCGCCGGGCAAGCTCCGGGCGCAATGTCCCGCACTCATTCCTGGCTCAGCGGCGCCAGGTGCTTGGTGTTCTGGTAGGTGTAGACGACGCGATGAACCACCGTGACTGTCGAGAGAACTGCAAGCAGCCACAGTACCGGAGCCATCACACCCCAGCGATTGAACAGCGCTCCCAGCAAGACGAGCACGATGCGCTCCGGCCGCTCCATAAAGCCGACCTTGCATTGGCCGATGAGCGCCTCGGCGCGGGCCCGGGTATAGCTGACCATGAGCGAGGTGACCATGACAAACGCCACCAGCACGACATAACGAAATCGATTGATGCGCCCGTAATAAACCAGAAGGCCGAAGAAAAGCACTACGTCGGAGTATCGGTCGATCA
>JASHSG010000124.1 GCA_030040935.1 Acidobacteriaceae bacterium
GGAACAGGGATTATGGATTTACAGAGCAGACATCAGACAATTGATCACGGTCCACCGTGCACGATCCCACCACCCACGGCTCACACGCAATCTGATCGCTGACCACTGACCACTGACCACTGACCACTGACCACTGACCACTGAAAACTGAAAACTATGAACTAAGAACTGTACTTCGGAGCAAACCATGAGCATCCTTTTGGTAACCGGAATCGAAGGCGCACGCAGCTGCGCCGAAGTTTTAGCGAAGCAACTGGGCATCGCGGTTGAAGTGGCCGAGGGCCGCCGCGACGCGCTCGCCTGCCTGCGCAAGGCCGAGTTTCAAGCCGTGGTCATCGACGAGACCCTGGCCGAGTGCGACCCCACCGCCGCAGATCGCATCTGCGAAGCCGCCAGCCTCGCCATCCCCTTGCAGGTGAACTTCGCCGTTTGCGGCTCGGCGCGTCTCATCCGCGAGATTCGCTCGGCGCTGCACCGCCGGGAACACGAGCAAGCCGTGGCCCGCCGCGCCGCCGCTGCGGCCGTCGAAGTCGAGCTTAAGTCTACGATTGCGGGACTTCTGCTGCAGTCCGAGCTTGTGCTCTCCGGCAGCGAAATCCCCGCGCCCGTTGCCGACCGCCTGCGCGTGGTCGCGGATCTCGCCGGTAGCCTGCGCCGCCAGCTGACTGTGCCCCACGCTGTCGGCGCTGTCGGCGCCGCGCGCACTGGCGAATAGCCGCCGGCCACGGTGTCTGCGCAACCCATAAAGTAAAGACCGATCGGGCGACTCGGAGCCTCCTCGTCCGCTAACCTAGAGGGTTGGGCTCATCGAGGACCGCTATGACCGTCATCCGCCAGGAAGATTTCATCACGAGCGTCGCCGCCGCGCTGCAGTACATCAGCTACTACCATCCGCTCGACTACATCCAGAACCTCGCGCACGCCTACGAGAAGGAAAAATCTCCCGCCGCCCGCGATGCCATCGCGCAGATCCTCATCAACAGCCGCATGTGCGCCGAGGGCCATCGCCCTATCTGCCAGGACACGGGCATCGTCAACGCCTTCGTCAGGGTCGGCATGGATGTGCGCTTCGAGCCCGCGCCGGGCGAACCAGCTTTCGACGTGCAACAGATGGTCGACGAGGGCGTGCGCCGCGCCTACCTCGACCCCGGCAACAAGCTTCGCGCGTCGGTCCTCGCCGATCCCGCCGGCGCGCGCAAAAACACACAGGACAATACGCCGGCGACAGTGATCGTTGACCTGGTTCGCGGAAACAAAGTCGACATCGAGCTCGCCGCCAAGGGCGGCGGCTCGGAAGCGAAATCCAGGTTCGTCATGCTCAACCCCTCGGACTCGGTCGTCGACTGGGTGCTCAAAATCGTGCCCACCATGGGCGCAGGCTGGTGCCCCCCGGGAATCCTCGGCATCGGCATCGGCGGCACATCGGAAAAAGCCATGCGCCTCGCCAAGGAGTCGCTCCTCGCGCCCATCGACATGCCGGAGCTTCTCGCGCGCGGCCCCAAAACCACCGCCGAAAAGCTCCGCGTCGAGATCTACGACAAAGTGAACCGCCTCGGCATCGGCGCGCAGGGGCTCGGAGGCCTCACGACGGTTCTCGACGTGAAGGTCCTCGACGCGCCCGCGCACGCCGCCAACCTGCCCGTCGCTGTGATTCCTCAGTGCGCTGCCGATCGCCACGCGCACATCGTTCTTGACGGCTCCGGCCCCGTCTATCTCGATCCGCCTTCGCTCGCCGACTGGCCGAGATTGACCTACGACGTAAGTGGCGCGCGCCGCGTGAACCTCGACACCGTCACGCGAGAGGAGGCCGCCGCCTGGAAGCCCGGTGAAGTTCTGCTTCTCACCGGCAGGATGCTCACCGGCCGCGACGCAGCCCACAAAAGGATGTCCGACATGCTCAACCGCGGCGAAAAGCTCCCCGTCGATCTCAAAGGCCGCTTTATTTATTACGTCGGGCCCGTCGATCCGGTGCGCAATGAAGTAGTTGGTCCCGCGGGACCCACCACGGCCACGCGCATGGACAAGTTTACGCGCCAGATTCTGGCGGAGACCGGACTGCTCGGGATGATCGGCAAGGCCGAGCGCGGGCCTGAAGCGATTGACGCGATCCGCGAGTTCGGCGCCGTGTACCTGATGGCCGTCGGAGGAGCGGCGTATCTGGTCTCGAAGGCGATTCGCGGCTCGCGCCTGGTCGCGTTTGAGGATCTCGGCATGGAGGCCATCTACGAATTCGAAGTGAAGGAGATGCCGGTGACGGTCGCGGTCGACTCCAAGGGCACGAGCGTGCACCAGACCGGCCCCGCCGAGTGGCAGCAGCGCATCGCGGGCATTCCGATCCTGCAGTGAAGAGGGCAGCGCTGGCGGCCCTTCCGGTATAGTTATCGCGCCCCGTCGTGCGTGAATTTTCCTCGACGAATCGCCCCACCGGAGGTCCCACGATGACGATTTCCAGAAAAAGCACCCTGTTGCTTGCCCTGCTTTGGGCAGCAGTTGGCATTGGGTCGGCCCAGGTCACGGTTCCCGACACTCCTGCCGGCCACACTCTTCAGGCGTGGCTGGACGCATTCAATAGCAGCGATCGCGCCAAAGTCGAGGCATACGTCAAATCCTTCGATCCCGCTCAATCGGTCGATGGGCTTATCGCATTCAGAAGTCAAACCGGCGGATTCGATCTGCTGTCAATCGAAAGCAGCGAGCCGCTGCATATTCGTTTCCTCGTGAAAGGCAGAAGCGACGGCATCACAGCCCTGGGTAACCTTATCCTGAAGGACTCTCAGCCGCCGACCGTAGCAAACCTTTCAGTGCGCGCTTTGCCCCCGGGAGTCAAGCTTGAGAACGTGGTCGTCGATTCCGATCTGCGAAAGCGGGTGATTGACGGCGTAAACGCCAGTCTCGACAAGTTCTATATCAATGCGGCGGTCGCCACGCAAATGGAAGACGCTTTGCTGGCACACCAGAAAGCCGGCGATTACGACAAGATGATTGACGGCGACGTGTTTGCTACGCAACTCACCACTGACCTGCAGGCGGTCAGCCGCGACCGCCACCTGCGCGTCAACTTTCTCCCCTTCAAAGCCCCGCCGCCGCATGATCCAACGCCGGAAGATGAGGCGCGCTTTCACCAGCAGATGGAGCACGACAACTGCGCGTTTCGCAAAGTGGAGATCCTGCCCAACAACATTGGCTATATCAAATTCGACGGCTTCATGGACGCCTCGTTCTGCGGGCCGACTGTGGCTGCGGCGATGGGCTTTGTCGCGCATACCGACGCGTTGATCTTCGACATTCGCCAGAATGGCGGAGGCCAACCGGACATGGTGACGCTGATTGCAAGTTACCTTTTCGACTCCCCTACGCATTTGATTGACATTTACGACCGCAGCAAGAACTCGACAAAACAGAACTGGACGCTGTCGTATCTGCCCGGGCCGAGGCTGGCAAACCAGCCTGTATTCGTCCTAACCTCGAAAGGAACGTTTTCGGGGGCGGAGGAATTCGCATTCGACTTGAAAAACCAGAAGCGCGCCACGATTGTCGGCGAAACCACGGGAGGCGGCGCGCACCCGGTGAGTGGCCATCCGGTAGCCGATTACTTTATGGTCGGCGTGCCGTTTGCGGAGTCGCTCGATCCGGTGACCAAAACAAACTGGGAAGGGACAGGTGTGGAACCGGATGTGAAGGTATCGGCCGAAGATGCTTTGGATACCGCGGAGAAGTTGGCTCTCGACAAGATTAAGACGCAAAAAACCGCCCAATAATGTGCTCATCGAGATACCAATGAAATTCTTGCTCCTTGCGCTTCCTGCTCTGTTTTTCTTGGCCCGCGCAGAAGCGCAGACCGTGGGCTGGCAGCCTATGCCGGGGCACACACAGATTTCTATTTGGCCTGGCGCAGCTCCCGATGCGCAGCCCGCCAAGGGCCCGGAGATGGCAAAGCTGGAGACGCGGGAGCCGGTCGCGGGAAAACCGTGGACCTATGTCGAGAACGTCACGGTGCCCACCATGACGGTTTACGCGCCGCGGGGAATCAACACCGGCGCGGCAGTCATTGTCTTTCCCGGCGGCGGCTACCAGATTCTTGCCATCGATCTCGAGGGCACTGAGGTTTGCGATTGGCTCACGCAAAAAGGAATCACCTGCGTGCTCCTGAAGTATCGCGTCACCGACGTTGGGGCCTATCCCAAGTCCGGTCCGTACCCCGAATCGCCGATGGCGCTCGAAGATGCTCAGCGAACCCTTCGGCTCGTGCGCGCTCATGCCGCCGAGTGGCACATCGATGATCATAAAATTGGCGTGCTGGGATTCTCTGCGGGCGGGCACCTGACCGTCGCTGCCAGCGTGTATTTCGACAAGCAGCTCTACGCGCCCGTTGACGCCGCCGACCAGCTCAGCTGCCGTCCGGATTTTGCCGCCGCCATCTACCCCGGCCATCTTTCGCGCGCGGCAGCGGAGTACGACGCGGGTTTCGGCGCCACCCCTTTTGTTCTCCCTCCGCCCGACGCGATTTCAACCGTCGATAAGAATCTCGCCTTGAATCCTGCAATTCGAATCCCCAAAGACGCGCCGCCCACGTTTCTGCTGCAGGCCGAAGACGACCATGTCGACAGCGTCTACGATTCACTCTCCTACTACATCGCTCTCGAGAAGGCCGGAATTTCCGCTGAAATGCATCTCTATGCCGAAGGTAATCACGCGTTCGGGCTGCGCCGCACGAAGTTCCCCATTACCGCATGGCCTCAATTGGTCGAAACCTGGCTTGCAACCATCGGCATGGTTCCTCGGTCTATTCCGGCGAGCACAGGAACCGACCAGGTCCGCTAACTCCCTCGGTCCGCAGAGACCTCCCCGATGCGCTGGCACTTTCATAATGAAGCTGAAAACGGACCGCTGCGTCTTCACGCATGCCTGAGATATCTCATCCCGTCGAGCGCGCCCCGCATCAACGCGAAGCTCTCGATCACGCCGGGCAGGGGAGCGTCGGGATGAATCTTGTACTCGAGATCGATGAAGCCCGCGTAACCGATCTTGATCGGCGTTTCAAACATCTCGCGGAACGGCAGAAAGCTTTCGCCCGCGGCCATCAGACTCGACTGCAAAACTCTCGGCGAGACAACCCGCTCTTTATCGCCTCAACGCCCTCTGCTTTTCGTCCGTGACATTGTGCGCCAGGACTCTTTCATCCCTGTTCCCTAATCCGTAATTCCTGTCTTATTGCTTTCCCCACCGGTACACCAACCCGCCCGTGAACCCTCGACTCGCCTGTATCGTCGATCCGAAGCCTGTGAAGAAATATTCAGGTGCGAGTTTGAGCGCAATGTTTGGGGCAATATTCAATTCGCCGATCACGCTCACGCTGGCTGCAAATGTATTGGCGTCCGGATAAAGGCCCAGATCGCTGGGCGGAATGCCATTGGTGTCGCCGGAGAAGTTGCCATGAGACCAGCCGCCCATGGCGCGTCCGGAGATGGCAAACTTCGGCTGCAGATAAAAGCGGTACACAGGACCGGCGATCACGTCGTATTGGCTGATGGCGGGCCGGGTGAAATGGCCCTGGCTGTATTGATTCAGGCCAACATAAGCTGTGCCAAAGTATCCGCGCCCATCGAGCGTGTAGCCCAGCCGCTCGGTCGAGAATCGCGTCAGGCCCGTCTCCCATGCATAAAAGGTGAGCCGCTGTGGTGGTCCGTCCCCCGGAAGGCCTGGTCCCGGCGTAAAGCGCAGATAGCCCGTGTCCAGGTAAGATTCCCACCGGTGATCGTAGGCATCGTGAATTGCCGTCGAGCGGCGCTGCTGGCGCCGCAGGCGAATTCGTTCCTGCACGCTGATCTCGCCCTGGTTCCCCCCGGGAGCCTGTTGCGCGTTGCCAGAAGGCTCGTTCTGAGCCAAATTCTGGCTCTGATCCTGCGCCGGGTCGAAAGATGCGGATTTCGATGACGAATAGCTCGAGCTTTGTGCGTGAACGGCAGGCATCACCGGGAAAATGAACGCCAGCAAAATTGCAAGTCGGCGAAATGAAAACATCGGTTTCGGATTTCCTCCAAAGAACAACCGGATTCACCTTTCTCCGCGAAATCGATTGACCACAGCCCTGAGACGCGCGCCGAAGCCGGCCTCGAAATCTCGGCCAGTCGATTTAACCGGCTGGTGAAACCGGCTCGAGTGCGGAAGCTCGTCCACCAACCGGCTCAAACCTGGATTTTGAGCGTCCGCCGCGGCAAAATCGCGTACCGTCGATCGTACTTTCACAACGATCTTCATGTGGCGATTCCCCCATCTGGTATTAAATCATCTCGGGGGGACCCACGCCCGGAACTCGCCCGGAACTCGCCGAAACTTTGAAACAAGGCGCGCTGTTTAGACGCGTGCCATCGCTAACTGGCACTCTGTCGGGAACGCTCCCAGCGATGGAACGTGCCGTTCTGCGATGATACCCAAAGGAGGAGCAAAGCAAGATGGGACGTATTCTGCTCGGATTCATCCTGTGTTTGATTCTGTTGCCATTGGCCGTGCTTGCCTGGCTTCGCTTCGGGCGCCCGCCTGTCGCCGTCGCTGACCCGCCTTTTCCTTATGAGCGTCAGATCGTCGAGATTCCACTCAACGCGCGCATCGATCGTGAGATGCCCGGCACCCCGCCGTTTCAGGCCGACGAGGGCGCTCTCACCGCAGGTGCGCAGGTTTACAGTGACCAATGTGGCGTGTGCCACGGCTTTTACGGCAAGCCCTCCAGTCTTGGCGCCAGCATGTATCCAAAAGCTCCGCAACTTTGGGTCGCACACAAAGGATCGAGCGTTGTGGGGGTGAGCGACGACCCTCCTGGCGAAACCTACTGGAAGGTTCTCAATGGAATCCGTCTCACGGGCATGCCACAGTTTAAAGGTACGCTCACCGATACCGAAATCTGGCAGGTCAGCCTCCTCTTGGCCAACGCGAATAAGCCTCTCCCTCCGGCTGCGGTCCAGATCGTGCGCGGCGAGATGCCGGCGCCTGAGGCGGCGCCATCTGCAACCGAGCCTGCTCCTTCGTCGAAGTGAACCCATTTCTTGCCGAAACGCGAGCCGGGAAGGGAAGTGCAAGCTTGAGTCTGTTTGATTGGCTTCGCAAGGGATTTGGTTATGTGCTCCTGAGCATGGGTGTGTCACGTCCCTCGCCCAGGCCCAGGCCCCAATCAAATCCCGAGCCCCCGTACAATAAAGAAGGAAGCACAAACCACCCTGCCGATGGCGGATAACGAAGACAAACGATCTGAGCAAAACGGACCTGAGCAGCCCAAGCGCAAGGCCGACGATGAAGTCGTCGGCAAGGTTTACGACGCGCGCCTCATGCGGCGGCTTGGCCGCTATGTGCGCCCCTATTGGCTCCAGGCCGGCATCGCCTCGCTTTCGGTCTCGCTCAAGTCGCTGTGCGACGTCGCAGGGCCCATCCTTGTCATGGTCGCCGTCGATCGGTATCTCGCCCCGGGCGCCGGCGATTCCGACCCTTCCAACGCCGTGGCTCACTGGGTCGCCGTAAAGAGCCCGCTCGCGCGCGTGCTTCCGCAAGGCGCGGTTGCGGGCGTCACTCGCCTGGCCGCCATCTATCTCGCCATGCTGGTCTCGGCGTATCTCCTCCAGTTCATCCAGGTTTACCTGATGCAATGGATCGGACAAAAAATCATGTTCGATCTTCGCCGGGACATCTTCCGCCACATGCAGCGCATGCATGTGGGATTTTTCGACATTCATCCTGTCGGCCGCCTCGTTACACGCCTCACTTCCGATGTGGATGCCATCAACGACATGTTCACAGACGGCGTGCTGGCCATCATTAACGACGCCTTCATGCTCACCATCATGGCCGCAGTGATGCTCGCCATCAGTTGGTGGTTGGCTCTGCTTGCCTTTGCCGTTCTGCCCCTTATTCTTATCGTCACGCGCATCTTCCGCGACCATGTGCGCGAGAGCTACCGCCGCGTGCGCACCGCCATCGCCCGCATCAACAGCTTCACCCAGGAACACATTTCGGGGATGAGTGTCGTCCAGCTCTTTAACCGCGAAGAGCGCGCCTATCGTGACTTCGAAGATGTCAATCGTCAGCACATGATCGCGTTCAAGGACACGATCTTTGCCTACGCGCTCTATTACCCGGCGGTCGACTTTCTTTCATCCGTAGCCATCGCGCTTGTCGTTTGGCGCGGAGGTTTTGGCGTGCTCCATCTTCCGCCCACGGTCACCATCGGTGTGCTCATCATGTTCACGCAGTTCTCGCTGCGCTTCTGGCGGCCCATTCAGGATTTGAGCGACAAATACAACATCCTTCAGGCGGCGATGGCGGCTTGCGAGCGCATCTTCAAGTTGATGGACTCCAAGCCGGCAATCGTCTCGCCCGCGCATCCCATCCTGGGCGACGGATCGAATCGCATCCAGTTTGACCACGTCTGGTTCACCTATCAAAAACTATCCGACGACCAGAAGGCCGTCGTTGACGCCATCGCAGACTCTTCCGCTTCGAATTCCGAAATCGCCGCGCGCCTCGGCGCAATCGAAGGCGTCGAATGGATCCTGAAAGATGTCTCTTTCACCATCGAGGCCGGCCAGACGGTCGCCATCGTCGGCCACACCGGGGCAGGGAAGACCACGCTTACCAGCCTCATGATGCGCTTCTACGAAGTCACCGCCGGGCGTATTTTGCTCGACAGTATCGATCTGCGCGATCACGATCTCATCGAGCTGCGCCGCCACTTCGCCGTCGTCCTGCAGGACCCATTCCTGTTTTCGGGCACCATCGGCGAAAACATCCGCCTCGGCAACGACGAGATCGACGAGCAGACCATGCGCCGCGCTGCGCGCGACGTGAACGTGCTCGACTTTGTTGATAGCCTGCCGCATCGATTCGACGAGCCGGTCCGCGAGCGCGGCAGTTCGCTCTCTACAGGCCAGAAGCAGCTCATCAATTTTGCCAGAGCGCTCGCCTACAATCCCCGCATCCTCATCCTCGACGAAGCGACCTCCAGCGTCGACACCGATACCGAGCTGCGCATCCGCGGCGCTCTCGAGCGCATGGTCGAAGGGCGCACCAGCGTCCTCATTGCCCACCGCCTCTCTACGGTCCAGCGCGCCGACACCATTCTCGTGATGCACAAGGGGACGCTGCGCGAGATGGGCTCGCACCAGGAGCTCCTCGCCCAGCGCGGCCTCTACTGGAAGCTTTACCAGCTCCAGTACAAAGATCAGGAAGTCGGCGCCTTCGCATCATCGTCAGCTTCGCCCGAGCCCTCGCCCGCGATCTGATTCACCCGCGATCTAATGTTGACCTCGATTCTTCGCATCACCAGAACCTGTCATCCTGAGCGACCCTGAGCCCGCGAATGCGGGCGAACGGGAAGTCGAAGGATCTGCGGTTGCTCTTCTCGCCATGTTCGCTCATGGCGTTCAAACCTTGTGCGCGACTGTTTTCAGCGCGCCGGGGGCGCATCGTTCGTTAGCCCCGCGCTTCAGCACGGGGAACGCGGCCAAATGAACTCAGCAAGTCCCGTAGAGACGGTGGAAGGAGCAGGGGCCTTTAGGCCCCTGAAACCGGTGAGATAATACATCGGCCTTCAGGCCCGGAGAACGTTCATCCGCGCCACGATATGATGGATTCAGAAGATTTCCCGCAGATGTGCGGATTTCCCACCGGGCTTTTTCCTCAGAGCCAGGAAAAATGACAACGCCGCCCCAAGTCGAGCTCCCCCAGGTTGAGGTCTTTGACACCAGCCTGCGCGATGGACTGCAGCAGCCTGATCTCGAAATCTCCGTGCCCAACGCCGTCCTGCTGTTGCAGCGCATGGCCGCCTTCGGCTTTCGCTACGCCGAGATCGGCTTTGCCGGCGCCTATCAGTTCGTCGCTGACCTGACCTCTGCCCTCGAA
>JASHSG010000125.1 GCA_030040935.1 Acidobacteriaceae bacterium
CCGCAGTACCCGCTGACGGACTGGATTCCGAATCACGCCACGGTGGATTGGCAGCGCTTTCCGCAGCCGGGCGACCCCAATCCCGAAGTGCACCTGGGAGTAGTGCCGGCGCTTGGCGGAAAAACTGTGTGGATCAAGATTCCGCTTCACGCCGGCGACGATTACCTTCCGCGCTTCGGCTGGGTCGACAACAAGACCCTTTGGGTAGAAACGCTGGCTCGCGATCATAAGCATCGCGCGCTGTTGTTTGCCGACACCGATTATGGCGAGGCGCGGCCGATGCTCGAGATCGGCGACGATAAATTTCTCGATGAAGACTACGACGTGACGGTCGGTGATGGAGCCATCGTGCTCACCAGCTGGAGCGACGGGCATAACCAACTCTATCTATATAGCTACGACAAAGCCAGGCCGCTCGCTTCCGATGCCAGGCTCGATCGCCAGCTGACAAGCGGCGATTTTGACGTCGCAGATGTGTACAACGTCGACACGGCGCATAAAGTGGTGGATTACGCATCGAACGAAGGCGACCCCGTGGAGCAGCAGATATGGCAGGTGAACTTTGCCGGCGATCGCAGGCAGTTAAGCGCCGGCGCGGGGTCTCACCAGGCCACTTTCTCTCCCGATGGCAGCGTGTTCACCGATAGCTTTTCCGCGCGCATGACGCCGCCCGCCATGCGCCTGTGCCGGACGCCCGACACCGCCGCCGCTGCGAACTCGTGCCACGTCTTCTGGGAGACTCATGCGCTCGATTCCTACCATCTGCACGCGCCCCTGCAGCTCGAAGTGAAAGCGCACGATGGAACCACACTTTATGCCACGCTCCTGGTTCCCGCAGGCGCAGCCAATCCCGCCGGCACGCCGTTGATCGTGAATCCCTACGGGGGGCCTCACGACCAGATCGTCAAGAACCGCTGGAGCGGCGATCTGCTCTTCGACGAGCTGCTCGCGCAGCATGGTTTTGCCGTGCTCCATGCCGACAATCGCGGCATGGGCAGCCGCGGGCGCGCATTTGCGCAGGCGGCCTACCGCAACTTTGGACCCGTGCAGCTCGAGGACCAGTTGACGGTGATCGACGCGGTGCTGAAAGACTACCCGCAACTCGATGCCCAACGCCTTGGTTTCTGGGGTTGGAGCTGGGGCGGCACTTTCGCCCTGTATGCCATGACGCACTCTGACCGCTTCCGCGCCGGCGTGGCTGTTGCACCCGTCACCGACTGGCGCGACTATGACTCCATCTACACCGAGCGTTATCTGGGACTGCCCGATGAAGATCCCGATGCCTACCGCGATTTTTCAGTGGTGAATTCGGCGGCGAGTTTGAAGGGCAGGTTATTGCTGGCGCACGGAACCGGCGACGACAACGTGCACATCGAAAACACGGTGCAGTTTGTTCAGAGACTGATTGAGGCCGGCATTCCCTACGATCTTGAAATCTTCCCCCGCAAGACGCACTCGATCTCCGGACCCGATGTGCAGGCGCAACTGTTCGGCAGCATATTGAGGCAGTTTGAGACTTATCTGAAGCCGGAGGCTCCAGCAGCGGAGGGAAACTAACCGCTAATCAGACTTCGTTGCGATGGAAGAGTTCGTCTTTCTTGCTCTTGGGGCAGTGCGTGCACTCCAGGCACGCAACCAGCAGCACAGCAACCCCCACCGTCACAAGAACAGCAAGCATGCTCCCATTCACCGCAATCCAATGTGCCAGGGTCTGCATCTTCGGTCACCATTCCGGGTTACGATCCGGTCGTCCGGGAAAATTGGGATCTACAAAAATGCTACCCACTTTTACATTAGACGATATCCCACCCCTTTGCGTCATTCCCTGGCACTTTTGGGGCATCGCCAGACCCAATTCAGGAAAAAGAAATGAGTTGCAAGATGGCAAACAAAAGGCGAAAATAGTTGCAGGCGAAAATGGCTTCTCATCCTGGCCCCGTTATCTCACCCGCTCCCGAAGAGTGGCCGGAGGAGTTTCGGAACCTTCGCTTCGCGGGAGAAGATGCGTCGCCGGGCGAGGAGCAGGCCGGAGACGGAGATTGCCCGCAGGGGTCGCTGCTCAACTGGCTCTTCGTCGATCTCAACTCCTACTTTGCATCGGTTGAGCAGCAGGCACGACCCGAGCTGCGCGGCCGTCCGGTCGGCGTGGTGCCGATGATGGCCGATACGACAGTCTGCATCGCCGCCAGCTATGAAGCCAAGGCATTTGGCGTGCGCACCGGCACCCTCGTTGCCGATGCCAAACGCATGTGCCCGGAGATCGTTCTGGTCGAGGGCCGCCACGAGATCTACACCGAGTACCACCATCGCGTGGTTGAAGCCGTGGAGAGCTGCGTACCGGTCACGTCGGTCTGCTCCATCGACGAGATGGCCTGCCGCCTGATCGGCCGCGAACGCACTTTGTTGAACGCGCTCGATCTCGGCCTCCGCGTGAAAACGGCGATCCGCGAAAAGGCCGGCGAGTGCCTGCGCAGCTCAGTCGGCCTCGCCACCAACCGCTATCTGGCCAAGGTAGCCAGCGACATGGAAAAACCCGACGGCCTGGTTGCTCTCCCTCTCGATATTCTTCCCGACGCGCTGCACCAGCTCACGCTCCGCGACCTGCCCGGCATCGGCGCGCGAACTGAAAAGCGCCTGAACGAAAAAGGCATTCGCGACATGGACGGCCTGCTGGCGCTGGGCCGCGAACGCGCCGGCGAAATCTGGGGATCGGTTTGGGGCGAGCGGCTCTTTCACTGGCTGCGGGGAGAGGACTTCGA
This sequence comes from Acidobacteriaceae bacterium, assembly GCA_030040935.1. Taxonomy (GTDB): domain Bacteria; phylum Acidobacteriota; class Terriglobia; order Terriglobales; family Acidobacteriaceae; genus Telmatobacter. Next base: position 2,760 of record JASHSG010000125.1, read on the forward strand.
TCGGTTGGAGCTTGAACATCAGAAGTCCATCAGCCACTCGCACGTGCTTGCGCCCGAAATGCGCACTGCGGAGAAAGCCTGGGCCGTGGCGCACAAGCTTCTTCACAAAGCGGCGATGCGCCTGCGCTCGGCGGACCTCTGGGCGAGCCACATCGGCCTGGCAATTGGCTTCGCCGTTCCGCGCAGTGCGAACCTGCCCGTTTCCCGCTTCGGCGCTCCCACGCGCGGCTGGCGCAGCGAAATCAAGCTCAGCGAGTGCCAGGACAATCAAACGCTCATCGCCGCTTTGCGCCGCCTGTGGGAGTCGCGGCCGGCGGGCGCGCAGTACGAGCACCCTTATTTCATTGGCGTGCAGCTCAATCATCTGGTTCCAGACTGCCTGCACACTCTGGCGCTGTTTGACGGTCTCGAAGAAGAGCAAAGCCGCACGCGCCTGAACGCCGCCATGGACCAGATCAACGACAAATACGGAATGAGCACGCTTTTCCCTGCCGCCATGCTCACCGCCTACAAAGCCGCGCCCACGCGCATCGCGTTCAACGCCATCCCCGATCTGTTTTGAAGACGGTGGTCAGGGTTCAGTAGCGGGGCAGTCAACAGAGGAGAGCGTGGGCAAGAAGACTGCTCGCAGCCTGGCCGGCTCGATCAACTCTGCCGGTCGCGCTCGCGCCACCGTTTCCGCCCTCGGGCGGGGACCCGGTCTGAACTTTCCCGTCCTCTTTCGTAACTTTCTGCATCCCGATACGCGTTGGCGACAGCGATTCAGAGCAGCCGGCGCGGACTCCCTGCGCTAAGGCGTGCCCGTCATCAGGCCGACAAAATCCTTTTGGAAGCGTGTCAGATCCAGGTCCATCTGCGCGTGGACAAGCCGCACTCCGGTCGCCGGTTTCAGCGCCGGTGGCCACGCCAGCGTGTCGCCGTAGCTGGGGCCGTGGCTCAAGTCGACATCCATATAGAGATCCACTTCGCGAGTGATGATCGCGGGATCGATCCACGCGCAGGCCTCCAGCTCGTCCCACATCAACGTAGGGCGCTGGCTCCATGCGGCAATGTAGCGCGCGGCGGGCGTCTCGGACTTCGCAATCAGGTTCAGCATCTCCTGAGTGAATGGCGCTTTCGCGGATACATCGACGGTCGTAACTTCAATGCGCGGCCAATCCGCGCCGAGCACGATGTGCGCGGCTTCGGGATCGAACCAGAAGTTGAATTCATGCCGCGGGTCGGCGGATTCGGGATCGTTCGTCTGCGGGTTGATGCTGCCGCCCATAACCACAATCCCCTTTGTGAGGGCCGCGAACTCGGGATCGATTGCGACCGCGAGCGCGATGTTGGTCAGCGGGCCGGCGGCGTAGATCGTCACCTGGTGCGGATGCGCGCGTACCTGGCGGATGAGAAAGTGCGCAGCGTCTTCGTCGAGGGCCTTCGTGGCCGGCAGACCCTCGGGCATGGGGGGAATCTCGTAAGGCCCATGCGCTTCCGGCTTGGCGGTCCCGGCCGCCGATGCCACGACTCCTCCCCATGCTCCCAGCCACGCCACCTTGCCGTTGAGCACTTCTTCCATGCGCGTTTGTTCTTCATTGCGGACAAGCGGGAACACAGCGCCGCGAACGACAGGAATATCGGTGTGCCCGGTCAGCTCCAGCATGCGCAGCGTATGCAGGGTCTCCTCATCGCGCCACGCATCGCCGGTCACGATCGTGATGCCCAGCACCTCGACATCCGGCGCCTGCAACAATGCCAGCATCGCCATCTGGTCCGATCCGCCGGGACCGGCGCCATCCTGATCGATCAGCACCATTCGCTTTTGCGCGGGACATACCGCGGCACAAGCGATGGCGAGCGCAAGAAGCGTGAGCCGTTGTCTTTTCATATTCTGGATTGTGGCACAGCGCGCGCCGTTTGGCTGCCGAGTGATGCTGGCCGCAATTCCGATCCCTGGTCCCTGCTCTTTAGTTCTACCGGCGCCCGAACCCGCGCGGCTTGAACTGCGGCGCGACGGGTAAATTGGTTTTGCCTTCGGGATAGACGACGAGGAAGCGATTGGCGCCTTCGCCCACGCTGGCCGTCTCGACACCTTCGAGCGACCTGCAAACCAGGTGCAGCATGCGCCGTTCCCGGCTGTTCATGGGCGGAAAGCTAAAGGGAACTCCGGACTGGCGCACCTTTTCCGCGGCGGCTTCAGCAGCCAGCCGCAGCTCTTCGGCGCGCAGAGCCTTGAAGTTGGCGGCGTCAAAGCTCACCATGTGATGCTCGTGGTGATCGAGGCGCAGCATCTGCGCGGCCAGAGTTTCGAGCGCGCGCAACAGTTCGCCGTTATGCTGGATCACCAGCGGCACATCGGGCCCGGCCAATTCAACCGAAATCTGCCGCGACGCAGAGCCTTCCCCTCCGTTCGTTCCATCACTCGCGCTAATGCGGTACTTCAGCCGCATCCCGCCTAACTTATTCAGGCTATTCAGAAATCCGGCAATTTTTTGTGCGGCTTGCTGCAGGTCGTCAATGGGCATAACAGACAAGTATCGCAGAGCGGGGCCCTCTGGCGCGCGGTGAGCGCGGAAAAGACACCAGACAGTCGATTGAGATTTGGAGGATGTGCCGATCGCGTCTTCGGCAGGAAGCAAAGTGCTAACTTTGACTCGGGACTACCACGATCGCCCGGAAACAGACTTTGCAAGAGTACTTCGGCCTGTCGATGCGCAGCTTGCTTCAAATTTTCTTCCTCTCGGCGTGCTTTGCGGGTGCAGTGCTGGCTCGCGCGCAGGGAGGCCCGCCCTTCATTACCGACGATCCGGGCACACCCGGCAATCACCACTGGGAGATCAACTTTGGCTGGATCGCCAATCACAATCCCGGCCAGTCGTACTACGAGATTCCCGACGTCGACTTGAATTACGGCTGGGGCGATCGCATCCAGCTCAAGTACGAGCTGCCGCTGGCCGCGGCTACGAATCCAGATCACTCCACTGGCTTCGGACTGGGCGAATCCTACCCCGGCATCAAGTGGCGCTACTTTGAGTACCATCGCCGGGGCGAACCGAAGACCGGTGAGAATCTCCTGTTTTCGCTCGGCACCTATCCGCAGGTGATGATCAACAATCCCTCGAGCTCGGTGCGGCGCGGCATCGTTCAGCCGGGCCCCCAATACTATTTACCCATCGAAGCCACGGCACAGCTCGGATGGCTGGCGCTCAACGGCGAGCTGGGCCGATGGATCGGCAACAAAAACGCGCCCGATCAGTGGGGCCGCGGCTTGATAGCCGGCCACGAATTCAACGATCGCACCGAGCTTTACGCGGAGCTCTATGACCTGCAGGCCATCAATCGGCTGGGCGATCAGCCCAAACAGCGCGCCTTCACTCTCGATTTCGGCGGACGCCAAACCGTCGGGCGCTCAGGCCATCTTCGCCTGCTTTTTATGGGCGGCCGCGCCATCCAGACCGTTACCCGAACCAACGGCGAGCCAAGCTGGATCGCCTATGCCGGCTTTCAGCTCCTGCTGGGTCCGGAACAGAAGGAGACTCCCGGCAGGCAGCCCTGAGCGGCCCTTCTGCCTTTGACTAAGTCCGCGGCATCGGAGCGGTTCGCTTCCGGAAAACTACGCCGCAAATCAGCAGTCCAAGCCCGAAAAACGTGGTTGCGACCAGTCCAGCCGCGATCCCGAAGCGCAGCATTGACCGAAATTCAAGGTTCGGAATGCCAAAGCCCTCGTAAGCCTTGAGTACTCCACCAAGAAGCGCCAGCGCCGGGACGGCCATTGTGATCACGCGAAGCTGCGCCCGCGAATAAGGCTCCGCAACCGGCAATTCAACCGGCCTGGTCGCGCGATACCACGACCAAATCCACACCGCGACAACAACCAGGCCGAACACAGTGCTGCCGCTCTGCAGCGCCTTGTACATTGGAACATTTCCCTGAATCGGCACATGCACGACCTTGTGCAGGAAGCTCAGGTGCCGATATGGCCAGTAGAACGGGTGAGTGAATGAGTCCCACAAGATGTGTGTCGCCGTTCCAGTTAGGATCGAGACCACAA
>JASHSG010000126.1 GCA_030040935.1 Acidobacteriaceae bacterium
CTGACGCTTAATGCGATTGAGGCGGCTTCCAGCTCCACACTAGCTGATGCCGAGATGCCGGTTGCAATGGCAGAGACGGTCACGGCTTGCGCCACGTTGACAGCGGAGACAGTCGCAGAAAAACTTCCACCCGAAGAACCGGCGGCCAGCGTCATTGAGGCTGGCACCAGGAACGACGAATTGTTGCTGGTCAGGTTTACATTCAGGCCGCCGCTCGGTACGGTTGAGTTCGTGGCTACCGTGCAGTTGTCGGTACCCGCTCCCGTAATTGTCGTGGAAGAGCAGCTTAATTGACTCAGTCTTGGGACGCCCCGTCCCTGCAGTCCGATCCTTTTCAGCGCTCCATCTGATGAGTTGCTCGTTATGGAAAGATCACCTGTCGTCGAACCCGTCACTGTGGGATCGAACTGAAGCGTAAGTGTCGCGGTTTGGTTGGGATTCAGGGTCAAAGGGAGAGTGGCCCCGGAAGCCGTAAATCCAGTTCCCGATACTGATGCCGCGCTGACCGTCACCGCAGAGCCTCCCGTCGAAGTCAGAACCACGGTTTGTGTCGCTGGAATATTCGTAACCACATCCCCGAAGTCGATGCTGGAGGCGCTCAAACTCAAAATAGGTGATGAGGTGTTGAGGTCCAGCGTAAAACTCTCCGAGGAGCCGCCTGCGCTGGCCGTCAGAATCGCGGTCTCTGCGGAAGCCACCGGCGAAACATTCACCGTAAAGGTTGCGCTGCTTGCGCCCGCTGCTGCTGTTACTGAAACCGGCACGGTTGCCAGCGAATTGTTGCTGGTGAGGTTGATGAGGAACCCACCGCTCGCCGCGGCTGTGTTTAACGTGACAGTGCAGCTATCGGTTCCCGCCCCGGTGATCGTTCCGCTGGCGCAACTAAGACCGGTCAGCGCTGGCACTCCCGTCCCGCTCAGGCCGATGACAGTTGGACTTCCACCCCCGGAATTGCTCGTCAGGAGTAGTTGCCCGCTCGCTGCTCCCGCTACGGTCGGATCGAACTGTACGCTCAATGTTGTCGTTTGGCCTGGAGCCAGTGTTACGGGTAGGCCAGAACCTGAGATTGTAAAATTCGCGCCCGCCGTCGAAGCCGCACTTATCGTCACTGGCACTGTGCCGGTCGACGAAAGAACCAGGGATTCTGTCACAGCCGAGTTCACCGCCACATTGCCGAAAGTCAGGCTTGCAGTGCTCACTCCTAACACAGACGTGGCCGCGTCCAGTTGAACAGCGAAGGTCTCCGCAACTCCACCCGCATTGGCTGTCAACATTGCGGCCTGCGTCGCCGTAACTGCGGAGGCATTCGCGGTAAATTCAGCGTTGTTTGCGCCCGCTGCTACGGTCACTGATGCTGGAACCACGATCGCGCTGTCGTCGCTTGTCAGGCTGACCGCAAGGCCGCTGCTTCCCGCGGCCGCATTCAGGCTGACCGTACAGCTGTCAGCTTCGCTTCCCAGGATCGATCCGTTTACGCAATTCAGCCCCGTTAGCAACGGCACACCCATTCCGTTCAGGGCGACCGAGGCCGAGGATTCGTTTGAAGCGTTGCTGGCGATTGTCAGCTGGCCGGTGGCCGATCCCGACGCTCCGGGATTGAACTGGATGATAAATGTGACGCTGCTGGTGGGGCCAACGGTAATCGGAAGGCTCCCACCCCCACTCATCGCGAAGGATTGTCCGGTTAGATTCAGCTCAGAGATTTCGACTGGCCCCGATCCCTGATTCGAAAGCGTAATGTTCGCGCTAGCGGTATTGCCCACAGCCACTTGGCCAAAATTGACGGTGCTCGATGATATGGTGAGGGTTCCCACCACCGAGCTATTCGTGACAAAGGATCCCGAACACCCACTCAGCACGAGGCCGCAAATAAAGGTCAGCGACCCTACCAAACTCGACTTCAAATGGCGCATACTCCCTCCGACCGGGCGCGAAATTTTTCATCGGCGCACGCGCGAGATTGATCGCCAAGGCAAACGAAAGTAATCACTTAGAATTACTAATGATCCTAAATATATCCACATATGTGGGTACGTTTGAACATTACTATTGGGTACTTTTGGGGAGTTTTGTAACGTAGCGGTCATCCCGCTTTTGTGTTAGGCGGGCGCTTTGGACGCACCAATCACCAGATTGGGGTCTGCGGATAGGCTGCTTCTGCGTCGAAGGTTGTCCGGAATCTTAGGGAAGCGGCCGCTTGCGCGCGCTTTGTTGAGCCGATCGGTGGAGGGTATTTATTCCGATCTGACTGGTGAAAGTGGCAAGGCGGGCGTCACAGAGCTGCCTCCAGGCACTTTAGAGCACGGCTTTTGCGATTGCAGCCAATTGCATGAAGGATGTGCCTTCGTAAATCTTTCCGATCTTCGCGTCACGATAGAGTTTCTCGACTGGCGACTCCTTCACGAACCCGGATCCACCGAGAACCTCCACGGCAAGGCTCGCCACGCGCTCTGCCATCTCCGACGCGAAGTACTTGCATATTGCCGCTTCCTTGCGAAATTCCTGTCGCGCGTCCTTCAGTCTTGCCGCGTTGTAGACGAGCAACCGCGCGGCTTCAATGTCCGTCGCCATCCCTGCAAGTTGAAACTGCATGGCCTGGAACTCCGCGATCGCCTTACCGAACTGCTTGCGTTCTCTTGCGTGATTCACCGCATGTTCCCAGGCACCCCTGGCCAGCCCGAGCATCTGTGCGCCGATGCCGACCCGCCCACCGTTCAGAGTCTCCATTGCAATCTTGTATCCTCTGCCCACCTCGCCCAGGACTCGCGTTGGCGGAATCGCACACTCTTCGAGAATCAGCTCGCAGGTGCTCGATGCGCGAATTCCGAGCTTGTCTTCCTTCCTGCCGATTGCGAATCCTGACGTATCCTTCTCCACCAGAAACGCTGTAATGCCTCTGTAGCCGGCGCTCGCATCCACGGTTGCAAACACGATGAACAGTCCCGCTTCCCTGGCGTTGCTTATCCAGAGCTTGCGCCCGGTCAGCACGTATTCGCTGCCACGCTTCTCGGCGCGCGTCTGTAGCGCAAACGCGTCCGAACCCGATCCGGCTTCGCTCAGCGCGTAGGCGCCTGTCACTTCCGCTGCCAGGCGGGGCAGTAGATCCCTTTTTTGTTGCAATGTGCCCCAACGCAGTATGGCGCTTGCAACCAACGTGTTCTGCACGTCGACGACCAGCGCCACCGCTGGGTCGACGGCCGAAAGCATCTCCACAGCGAGCACGGAATCGAAGAACGATCCGGCGCACCCGCCAAATTCTTCGGGAATCTCGATTCCCATAAGGCCAAGCGCAAAAAGCCTTCTCAGCAGTCCCGCATCCAATTGCTGCGCTTCGTCCATCCGGCGCACAAGCGGAGCAACCTCGTTCTGCGCAAAATGCCGTACAGTCTCACGGAAAAGCGCCTCCTCTTCACTCAACTGCGTAAGGGGCGCGCCTGATGCTGCCTGATTCATCGCCGCCTGCCTCTGAACATGCGCTCCGATATGACCACGGATGCTCTTTTGAATGATATGCTGCGCTCGGGGCGGGTACCGTCCCGGTCATTTCCATGCAGATCGCAAAGCACGTCTTTATTGTGACCGGCGGGGCATCAGGGCTCGGTGCAGCCACAGCGCGATTGCTTGTGGCTGAAGGCGCCTCCGTTGTTATCGCCGACACCAACCGCTCAAGCGGCGAAGCCGTGGCCCGCGAGCTGGGCGCGTCTGCCCGCTTTGCCCTCACCGACGTCACCAGCGAGAATGACGCTCAGGCTGCCGTCGATCTTGCGCTCAGCGCCTTTGGTCACTTGCATTCGCTTGTTAATTGCGCCGGAGTCGCTCCCTCCGAGCGCGTCCTCGGCCGCGAGGGTCCGCATCGCCTCGACACTTTCGCTAGAGCCGTAAATGTCAACCTCGTCGGGACGTTCAACATGGTCCGTCTTGCCGCAGTGGCCATCTCGAAGGAGTCTGCCGGCGAGGATGGCGAGCGCGGAGTGATCGTTAATTCCGCCTCCATCGCCGCATACGATGGCCAAATTGGTCAGGCGGCTTACGCCGCTTCGAAGGGCGGAGTTGTCGCCAGCACGCTGCCCATCGCGCGCGAGCTGGCGCGCTTCGGCATCCGCGTGGTCACCATCGCGCCGGGAATCTTCGCAACGCCCATGGTTGCCGGGTTCCCGCCTGAGGTGCAGGAAGAGCTTGGCAAAAGCGCTCCTTTTCCCGCCCGCCTCGGACAGCCCGTGGAGTTCGCCGCGCTCGTGAAGCACATCTGCGAAAATACAATGCTCAATGGCGAAACCATCCGCCTCGACGGCGCGCTTCGCATGGCCCCACGTTGATAAAGGAGCTGCAATGGCCTTGTCCGATCCCATCGTGATTGTCGGCTTTGCGCGCACTCCCATCGGAGCGTTCCAGGGCGGTCTCAAACACTACACCGCTCCCCAACTCGGGGCCGCTGCCATCCGTGCTGCTGTTGAGCGCGCCGGAATTCCCTTCGATTCGGTAGACGAAGTCCCTTTCGGCTGTGTGCTCACCGCCGGCCTCGGTCAGGCTCCCGCTCGCCAGGCCGCCCTGGGCGCTGGGTTGTCCGTCTCCACGGGCGCCGTCACCATCAACAAAATGTGCGGCTCGGGCATGAAGGCCGTCATGCTGGCGCACGATCTCCTGCTCGCCGGCAGCGCAAAGATCATTGTGGCAGGCGGCATGGAAAACATGAGCAACGCGCCCTATCTGCTCGACCGCGCACGCGCCGGCTATCGCATGGGACATGGCCGCGCTCTGGACCACATGTTTCTCGATGGCCTCGAGGACGCCTACGACAAAGGCCGCCTGATGGGCGCCTACGCAGAAGACTGCGCCCGAAGCTACGCATTTTCCCGCCTCGACCAGGACGAATTTGCGCTCAGATCCCTCACTCGCGCGCAAAGAGCTACCGCCGATGGCAGCTTCTCGTCGGAAATCGTTCCGCTGACCGTCAGGGCAGGCAAGACAGAGCGCATTTTGGCTCACGACGAGCTCCCCCTCAAGGCCACTTCCGAGAGAGTTCCTCACCTTAAGCCGGCCTTTCGCGAGGGAGGAACTGTAACCGCCGCCAACTCCAGCGCCATTTCCGACGGCGCCGCCGCGCTGGTCCTCATGTCCCGCTCTGAGGCTGGTCGTCGCGCACTAAAGCCGCTCGCCACAATCGTTGGCCACTCCACCTTCGCCAGCACACCGGCGCTTTTCTCCACAGCGCCCATTGGCGCCATCCGCCGGCTCATGGATCAGACGGGCTGGACCAGCAATGATGTCGACTTATTCGAGATCAATGAGGCTTTTGCAGTCGTTGTGATGGCGGCCATGCGCGATCTCGGCCTTTCACAGGAGAGAGTCAACGTCCACGGAGGCGCTTGCGCACTCGGTCATCCTATTGGCGCTTCGGGCGCACGCATCCTCGTTACGCTGCTTGCGGCCCTCGCAAAGTTCAAACTGCGCCGCGGCGTCGCATCGCTCTGCATCGGGGGCGGAGAAGCAACCGCAATCGCAATCGAGCGACTTCCCTGATTTCTTAAGTAGCGATCCGCGGCTCGGACGAGCATGTCAATCGTGGCGCTACACGCCGGCCAGAGCGGCCTCGCCTATACCGCCACTCGCTTCCCGCTCGGCTTCTGCAACCGCATCTGCCGAAACCGGCACGTGGGCCAGCTCCCATGCCGAGCGATCCTTGAGCAACCGCGCCACAAACGCTGTGTGCATGGCGTGCCCCGCCCGCACTGCAACTACATGACCCTCAATTCTCCGTCCTGCAAGCGCCAGATCGCCGATCAGGTCGAGCACCTTGTGCCGTACGTATTCGTCGGGGAAGCGCAGCGGCCCGTTTTCCGGCCCGTTCGACCCCAGAATGATCGCGTTCTCAGGGCTTGCGCCGCGAATCAGCCCCATGTCGCGCAATTTGCGCTCATCCGATTTGTAGCCAAATGTCCTTGCAGGAGCAATCTCGCTCCCATAGTTCTCAGCCGCCAGATCCACGCACGTCTTCTGCTGGCCGATTGGTGTCGGAAAGTCAATCGTGTAGGAAACGCGATAACCGTGGCCCGGGTAGACGCCGATGAACTTTTCGCCTTCGCGCACCTCAACGGGATGCAGTACGCGCAGCGTCTCACGCTTGCGGCGCTGTTCGCGGATGCCCACGCTGTGGATCGCTTCTACGTACGGCAATGCGCTGCCATCCAGAATCGGCAGCTCCAGGTTGTCGAGCTCCACGATTACGTTGTCAACGCCCATGCCGATGCAGGCTGACAGAAGGTGCTCCGTGGTCGAAATCAGAACGCTCTGCCGCATCAAGCTGGTCGCGTAGCTTACTTTGGCCACGTTTCGACCCGTGGCCGGTATCTCAAAGTTGTCCAGGTCTGTGCGCCGGAAGACAATGCCCGAGCCGGCCGGGGCTGGCAGGAGGCGCATGGTCACGGGTGCGCCAGAGTGTAATCCAACGCCAGCAAACTCGAGTGGCGCCGCAATTGTCTGTTCCTGGTGAGCTGGGTGCCCCAATCTGCCTCGCTGCCGTTAAGAACCTTTGCCTTCTTTAGAATAGACGATGCGCCCAAATCAGGTTGTGTGGTATTTTTACCACACCGTGCATCACTTCTTTCCGCCGAACCTCTTCAATAACCTCTTCGGCAGGGCAACCTAAGTGTCGTAGAATCAGAGAGTCTCTGGGTCGGTCAACAAAAGCCGAGGGATAAAAGCGCGAATGTCGTTCGTAGACAGCACGAGAACTCGCATGCGAGCTTTATTGGCTGGTGCCCGTCGCAATCAACCGAGTCTGATTGGGCTTACCCGCACGCTGGTCCAGGCCGAATCACCCTCCGACAACAAAGCCGCCGTCGACGCTTGCGTCGCGATCGCCGCAGCTCACGCTCGCAATCTTGGCGGGCGCGTCCGCATTCACCGCCAGAGAGCACTCGCTAACATTCTCGAAGCGCGCTTCGGCCCGCGCTCCGATAACTCGCGCTCCCGGGTAAAGCCCCTGCTCCTGCTCGGCCATCTCGATACCGTCTGGCCCATCGGCACACTGCGGACAATGCCTTGCCGGTTGAGTGGCGGCCGGCTCTGGGGGCCCGGAACGCTTGACATGAAGGCGGGGGTCGCCGTGGCTTTTACAGCCATTCAGCTGCTGACGGAGGCCGGTCGCATGCAACGCGAGATCGTGCTGCTCCTCAATGGCGACGAGGAGATCGGCAGCGCGGCCTCGCGCCCAATCACTGAGGAGTTGGCGAAAACCTGTTCAGCTGTCTACGTTCTCGAGCCTGCGCAGGGCCTGGCCTACAAGACGGCGCGAAAGGGAATTGGCAATTGGCGCATTGAGGTCGCGGGCGTCGCCGCACACGCCGGCGTTGACTTTGAAAAGGGCGCTAACGCCATTCGCGAGTTGGGGCACGTCATCGAGAAAGTCAGTGGCTGGACCGACTTGACGCGGGGCCTCACGGTGAGCGTTGACGTCGCTGGCGGAGGAACCAGGAGCAACGTGATTCCCTCCCAAGCGTGGGCAGAGGTTGAAGCCCGCATCGAGCGCCGCTCTGATGGCCAGCGAATCGAACGGAAACTCGCCGCTCTCAAGGCGCGGGACCCGCGCTGCACGCTCACTGTCACCGGCGGCATCAACCGTCCGCCTATGGTGCGCAGTCATGGGACAGCTCGTCTCTTTCTCCGCGCCCAGGCCCTCGCCCGCGAACTTGGATTCAAACTCGATGAAGCTGCGACGGGCGGCGCCTCAGACGGCAACTTCACCGCGGCCCTCGGAATCCCCACGCTCGACGGCATGGGAGCCGTTGGCGAAGGCGCGCACGCGCAGCACGAATCGGTTCTTGTCGAGCATCTTGCCCCACGAACCGCCTTGCTCGCAGGCCTGCTCTTGAGCTGATCCGCACATTTGCAGCGTCCGGCCTGATAAACTCGCTTTTGGAATTCAGCCGGAGACTTTTCTCGCTATGAATCGCTTTGTCCTTTTCCTTTCCGTTGCGGCAGTGGCCGCAAGCGCCCAAACCCCGGCTGCAAAGCCCGCAACCGCCGCACAGAGTCCGTCGCCGGCCGCAGCCAGGCCGTCCCCAGGCACCGCGCCGCTCGAGCCCTGGATCAAGCTTCCCGCGGGTGTTCCCAGAGTTGTGCATCTTCCAGTTAAGATGCCTTTCGCACTGCGCTATGAGGACATTAAGATCGGCACCGGCGCGTTGGGTGAGTCCGGTAAGCTCTGGCATCTCAAGTACACCGGGTGGCGCGCGGCCGACGGCGTCAAATTCGACTCATGGGACATGCACCCGCAGCCAGTTATCGGACCGGATGGCAAGCCAAAGCTCGGTCCCGACGGAAAACCCGTGATGGGCGACCCAAAGCCGATCGAGATTCCGCAGGGTGTAGGCCGTGTAATTCCCGGTTTCGACTACGGACTCGATGGCATGAAGATCGGCGGCAAGCGCCGCATCTTCATTCCCTGGCAGATGGCCTACGGAACGCATGCGATACCGGACCGTCCTGACCATCCTGGCATACCGGCCAAGTCCGATCTCATATTTGACATCGAATTGGTTGACGTAACAGACATGCCCCAGCCGCATCCCATGATGCCCGGCAACCGCCCCATGCCCGTACCACCGCATCCAGGAACGGGTGGCCAGCCCAGCACCACGCCAACGCCCGCCGCACCCACCGCGCCGCAGGCCACACCCGCTGCGTCTGGCACGCAGCCGGCGGCCCGGCCTTCGACGACGCCCCCACCGGCGAGTCAGCCGGCGACAACCTCTCCGCCGCAGCCGCAGCAGAAGTAGAACTCGAGACCGATTGCACCTCGATGAGCGGCATAATTCGATGCCGCACGCAAGGCTAGGGTGGCGAAGAAGTCCCCTATGCGAGGAAGGTCATCCCTCTGCAGCTAAGTCCGTGTCGTTTTATGGCGTTTCAAGGCACGGATCAATCCGCACCCCTTCAAACCAATCGATGCAACCAGTTCTAGTCGAGCTTGGGATGCAGCTTCTCAAATCCGGTCGTCTGCTGGTAGGCATGCGCAAACGCAGCCAGCTTCGCGTCCTGGTAGAGCGCGCCGAGGAAGGTGATCGAGACGGGCGTACCCGGGCCGCCAATGTCGTCGTGGTCGCCGTCGTCAACGGCCGGCGGCGGGGGTGCATCGGAGCCGCGCAAGCCGTTGGGCAGGATCACGGCCGGATTGCCGGTGAGATTCGTGGCAATCAACTGCTCGTCGGTGGATGGAGTGACGATCACATCCACTTTCTCAAACAGCTTGGCAAACTGTCGCACGCCAAGCGTGCGTGCGCGGTTGGCCTGGATGTATTCGACCGCCGGATAAAAGCGCGCGATGCGGAAGTCGTTTGGCCAGTCCTCGGGGCCCTGCTCGGTGAGCAACTTGTCGCGTCCGCTCATGGTCAGGTCGTCAAAAGCCGCGGCGGCCTCGGCGGTCAGGAGCGGAACCATCGCATCCCAGGGCAGCTTGGGCAGCTCGACAGGAATCAGATTGACGCCCATCTTCGCGAGCGCGTCCAGTGCGGCCTGCTCGTACTTCTTGTCATACGTGCGCCGCGTGTATTCGTCCTGAGCGGTTGCATTCGCGTCTTCCCGCTTCTTCGCCTCTTCGAGAGTCTCGTTGGACGCGGCCTCTTTTAGTTCCAGCGGCGGCAGCGGATCGAAATCGGTCTTGAAGTAGCCGATGCGCAGCGACCGCCAATCGAAATCCGGATTCCAGTGGAAGTCAACGCTGGCTCCAGCGGAAAGGTCCTTGCCATCGGGCCCATGGATCACGTCGAGCACCAGTGCGCAATCTTCGACGGAGCGACAGATGGGCCCGAGCTTGTCCATCGTCCAGCTCAGGGCCATGGCTCCGGTGCGTGGCACCATGCCGAAACTCGGCCTGAGCCCTGTGGTTCCACAACGCGTGGATGGAGAGGAAATAGAGCCAAGCGTTTCAGAGCCGAGCGCGAAGCCCACGCAACCCGCAGCCACCGCGCTTGCCGAACCAGCCGACGATCCGCTCGAGCCCTGATCCGGATTCCACGGATTCCGCGTGCGCCCGCCGAACCACTTATCGCCCATGGCGAGCGCCCCCAGCGAGAATTTGGCGACCAGAACCGCACCGGCAGCATCGAGCCGCTGGACCACAGTCGCATCTTCCTTGAAGGTTTGCTGCTCAAACCCTCCCGCGCCCCATGTGGTGGGATAGTCTTTGACGGCTAATAGATCCTTCGCGCCCCATGGAATGCCGTGCAGCGGGCCGTGATAAAGGCCATTCTCAAGGTCCTCGTCGGCAGCTTTGGCCTGAGCCATGGCCCGATCTTCAAGCAGGGTTATCACGAAATGGAGTTTGGCGTCGTAGCGCTTGAGCCGGTCAATGTACATCTGGGTGAGCGCGACGGAAGTGATCTTGCGACGAAAGATCAGATTGGCCAGCTCGAGTACAGAGGCAAACGCGAGGTCCTCAAGGTTCTCCGGCGCTTGCGGCTCGCCGGATTCCTCATCGTCAAAAATCAATTGGGGCGTGGTGCCCTCGAAAACCACGCTGCTCTCGGCGGGTTTGGCGGGTGGACCCGGATGAAAGACGTAGGCCGGCGGCACGTCGTTCTCCAGCTTGAGAGCGCGAATCTCAGCGTAGGCGTCGCGCTGCTCGCTGAGCCCGTCGAGCATCATTTTCTTCTCGGCGTCGGTGAACGGGCCGACGCCCGCAAGTTCTGCGGCGCGGTCAATCATCTCAGGCGTGACTTTAGGAAGCGCCGGCGGCTTGGGCGCGGCGGCTGAGTTCGGTTTCGCGGCGAGGCTCGCCCCGGGGCTCGTCGAAGGAGCCGGCTCCTGTGCCTGTGCGGCCAGCGTGTACAGGATTCCCGGCATCAGCGGCGATGCAATCCCTGCGCTGGTGCAGGCGCTCAGGAAGGCTCGGCGATTAAGAGTCATAAGCGGCTGGTCCTTTCGGTCAATTGAGGTCACGGGTCCGTCGGCGAGAGAGCCCTGAAGATCAGGGACGATTCACCGGCATTAATCCGATCTTCATCTCAGCAACATTTTTCTGGATCAGCCAGGCCTTCACGCTGGGATCGCCTGCGGCAGGAAGAAACGACGGCTTCATGCGACGGATGGTAAATGGCGCAGCCCCGGGCGGCAAACCGAGGAGAAAGGCGTACGGGAACGAAAGTCACAAATTTCTCCCTTGACATATTCCCATATGAGCATGCATTATGTTTCCGTGGCCAGAGCTCGAACCACGTCCGATGCATTTAACGCCGTTGCCGAACCGCGGCGGCGCCAGATCCTGCTCTATTTGGCGCATGATGAGCGGCAGGTGGGAGAGATTGTAGAAGCAACGGGTCTGAACCAGCCGTCGGTATCAAAGCATCTGGGCGTGTTGCGCCGCGTCAACCTGGTGCGTGTACGCCGCAACGGCCGCCACCGGCTTTATCGCACCAACGCCGCCGCCATCCGTCCGTTGCACGAGTGGACACAAACCTTCGAGCAGTACTGGCGGCACCAGCTTATCCGCGTGAAAGAGCGCGCCGAGGCCGCGATGAAGCGCGAGCCGTCCGCCAGCGATTCACCCCGATTTGACCCTTCCCGCTAGAACTCATCGAGGTTTCCCGGAACAAGTTTCCCAAGGAGGAAGTATGATAACGCCGACTGCTACTGAAATCGAAAACCTTACCCTCAGGATCGAGCAGGAGACGCGTGTGAGGGCTCCTATCGAGGTAACGTTTGCCGCGCTGCTCGAAGAACTGGGACCATCAAGCAACAGGCCCGACGGAACGCCGATGAACATGAAGATCGAGCCGGTGCCCGGCGGCCGCTGGTACCGCGACCTCGGTGATGGCAACGGGCACTACTGGGCGACCGTCCAGTCCATCAAGCGGCCCACGCTGCTTGAGTTCTGCGGGCCGCTTTTCATGTCGCAGCCGGTGACCAACAACGTGATCTACCGGCTCAGCCAGGAAGGCGATGAGACGGTGATCAAGTTCGTCCATTCCGCATTCGGCCTTATTCTGGAGGATCACCGCAAGGGCGTGGTCGGCGGCTGGAATCACATTCACGAAAATGTCCGCAGGCGCGCCGAGGGTTCGCGGCCGTAATCTCCGGCGCTGATCCCCTGCAAAATCACCTGCTTCCCTGAGGAGGACAATTCCATGCCCGCCGTTGAAGCCGATTCCGCTTCATCCATTGCACAAATCCTGCTGGCCGAGTTCGAAAATCAGGCGCCTGTCACACGCAGATTCCTGGAGCGACTTCCCGAAGACAAGCTCAGCTGGAAGCCCCACGAAAAATCCATGACCGCCGGCCAACTCGCATACCACTTGGCCACGACCCCGGTCGGCATCGTTCGCTTGGTTCAAAACAATCCCGCGCAGACGTCAGGCAGGTTCTCGTTTCCCCAGCCCGCCACTCTCGCTGAAGTTCTGCAAGCCCATGACGAGGGTGTGACCATGGTGCGCGAGATTCTCCCCAGCTTCGACGACACCGCAATGAAAGAGAACTGGCGGCTCATGGCGGGCGAGAAGGAGCGAATGAACGCTCCACGCGTGGGCTTCATTCGCCACATTATGTTCAACCACTGGTACCAGCACCGTGGACAGTTCAGCGTGTATCTGCGCCTGCTCAATATTGCGGTTCCGGCAAGTTGGGGTCCCAGCGCCGATGAGCCGCCATCCGCAATGTGAGGAGGATCCTATGTGTCCTGTGTGCGTGGCCACAACCGCAGCCATTTTGGCCGGCTCGACAGCCGGCACGGGCGGAATCGCGGCGTTCTTCGCCAGATGGTTTCGCCGCGGCAAGTAAGTCAGTAAACTCGTGCCTGCGTCGGCGCGAGCTTTCGAGGATCTTTCACAACAAATCGCAGCCAAGGAGGCTCAAATGGCAACCTCAGCGACTGAAAGCACGAGCACGAAAGTTGTTTCGCACGACGTTTGGATCGCCGCGCGCAAGGAGTTTCTCAAGAAGGAGAAGGAATTCACTCGCCAGCGCGACGAGATCAGCCGCCTGCGCCGCGCCCTGCCGTGGGAAAAGGTTGAGAAGAAGTACCAGTTCGAGGGCCTGCAGGGAAAAGTAACTCTCTCCGACCTCTTCGGCGGGCGCAGCCAGCTCGTCATTTATCACTTCATGCTCGGGCCGGGATGGAAGGAAGGCTGCCCCAGCTGTTCCTACATCTCCGACCATTTTGACGGAATGACCATCCACCTCGCCAATCGCGACGTCACGCTGGCCGTAGTTTCACGCGCCCCGATCTCTGAAATCGAGGCGTTCAAGCATCGCATGGGCTGGAAGTTTCGCTGGGTTTCGTCGAACGCGAGCGACTTCAACTTCGACTACCAGGTTTCGCTGACGCCCAATGAGGCCGGTAAAAAGCAGGTCTACTACAACTACGAGATGATGGAATTCCCTGCCGAGGAGCGGCCCGGACTGAGCGTGTTTGCAAAGGACTCGAGTGGCGCGATCTTTCACACGTACTCCAGCTATGCGCGCGGCCTCGATATTCTCGTTGGCGCGTACAACTTTCTCGACCTGGTGCCGAAGGGACGCGACGAAGCAGGCCTGAAGCACACCATGGCCTGGGTTCGCCACCACGACAAATACACTGAAGGCTATTTTGTCGACCCCGACCAGCCATACGTGCAGCCTGAGGTAGTCAAGCCGAAGGCAGGCGGATCGTGCTGCCACGAGTGAGAGAAAAGAGGGAAGAGAAGAAAGAGAGAGTCTCCTCGGCTCTGGAAAGGCGATCGATGGCATCGGAGTTCACCCTGACCGCGGCTATTCCTGCTTCGCCCCGGCAGATTTACGACGCGTGGCTTTCGACCAAGGGGCACGCGGCCATGACCGGAGCGCGGGCCAGGATTTCGCCACGGGTGGGCGGCGCGTTTACCGCCTGGGATGGATACATCTCCGGCAAGAACCTGAAGCTCAAGCACGGCAAACAGCTCGTCCAGGCCTGGCGCACCACGGAGTTCGCCTCCTCCGATCCCGATTCGCAAATTGAAGTATTCTTCGAAAAGGCTCCGGGCGGCACAAAGCTGACGCTCAGCCACACGAATATCCCCGCTGGTCAGCCCGACTACCGCGCCGGATGGCGGGAGTGTTACTTCGAGCCCATGAAGAAGTACTTCAAAACCGCCTCTACGCAGACACACCCATGCTCGCCGTGAGCGCTCTTCGCCCTCGACAAATGAATGGGTGCCCGTCCTGGCTTGGCTAAGGTGGAGTAGCACGAAATGAATGTAATCCCTTTCGGGGTATTTTGGATTCACCGTCCGATCACCCCAGCCTGCTTCGCTGCTTCGGACAGCAACGCCTCGGCCCGGTGCAGAGCATCGCGGCGTTTCTGCTTTTCGCTCTCGATGTCGGCTGGCGCCCACGTCGACCCGCCGATGCGCCGCGTCTCATCGCTCAGCCTCTGCTCCATCTCCTTGTCGAGCTGTGCCACATCCGCGTTCGCTTTTGCCACCTCCTCGTGGAAATGCTGCAGCGCGGCGTCGATCCGCTCGGGGTAGTAGCTGATCACATCGCCGGTTTGCATCGCATCCCTCAGCGCAATCGAAGGCCCCGCCACCGGCCCTGTCTGATTCAGTGCATCGTCTACTCCGCGCAGCCGCGTCATCGCGCCCGGAAATCCGTCGAGCTCATCGCGCCGCGCGATGCGGCCGCTCGCGCGCCGTACTTCCACAACAACTCTCTCGTTCACGCTGCCGGCCGGCACCGGAATCACCGTCGTCAGCGTGTTTCCCTCAAACGTCCATCCACCGGGCTCGCCCGGCTTCGCAAACGCGATCGCCCTTCCGTTCACGGTCACGCTCGCGGGTGGCCAGTCATTCGGCAGACGGACTTCGTATCCGCGCGTCTTCAACATGCCGGGAAAGCCGCCCTCGACCGGCCCGATCTCCACGCGCAGTGAGTCGCCATCTTCCATGGCTTTGATCGGCGTGCGCGCAAAAACGCCCTTCTGATACTCCACCGACACGCCCGAGTCTTCATAGACCGAGTAATTCGACGACGCGCCCGGCGCAAGAGGCCACACGTTCACAATCAGAGGGTCTACGGGCTTCTCGCCCGTGTGCAGCATCGCCGGCTGCATGGGCAGAATCGTCCCGGCCTTTACATACACCGGAATCTGATCGATCGTGAAGTTTCGCTCCACGGTCGTCGGCCCCCTGAAGTGTTTTCCCGTCGGCCGCTCGATCCAATCCCCTTTCGGCAGCCACACCTGCTCGGTCGCGAGGCCGGTAATCTTGTCGGCCGGCGCCGTTACCGGGCTCACAATCATCTGGTCGCCAAAGAGATACTCGTTTTTGCTCGTGTAAGCAGCGTCTTCTTCCGGCCAGTCGTAATAAAGCGGACGGAAGAACGCAACGCCCGTGTCATAAGTCCTGCGCGCTTCCGTATAAAGATACGGCTGCATCGCCTCGCGCAACTGGTAGGCGCTCCGCATCACCGCCGAATACGGTTCGGGATACGCCCAGATGCGCCGCTCCGAATCCGGGTTCTTGGTCGTGTGCGTCCTTAAGATCGGGCTGAACACTCCGAATTGAATCCATCGCGTGTAGAGCTCCGGATCAACCGCGCCCGGCATGTGCCCGCCAATGTCGTGACTCCAGTAGGCGTATCCCACGTTCGCCGCCGTCGCCGTGAACCACGGCTGGAACGCAAGAGAATCCCACACTGAAATCGTGTCGCCCGAAAATCCAATCTCGTAACGATGATTCCCCAGCCCGCCCCAGCGATGAAACAAGAGCGGCCGCTTGCCTTCGCGTTGCTGATCGGTAAAGTGAACATAGTTCAGCCACCACGTCGGATTCACGCCCGGCAAGTCTGTCGTCGACTGTTGCTGCCAGTCGAGCCACCAGAAGTCCACTCCCTGCTTTTCAAGTGGATGCAATACAAGATTCAGGTAATTCGTCGCCCACTTCTTATCGGTAGGATCGAACGGAATGTATTGCTTCGTCGCCGGATCGATCCCCATCGCGCGCGCCATTGCCGGATACGCCTGTTCCCACGGCTGAATCCCAGACGCGGGATGCAGGTTCATCGTCGTCTTCAGCCCATCCTCATGCAGCTTTTTCAAAAACGCGTCGGGATCCGGAAACAGCACCTTGTTCCACGTGTATCCGGTCCATCCCAGCAGCTGCCCAGACTGGTCCACAGCGCCCATTGCCCTTAGCTGCTCGTCGCTCATATGCCAGTCCATGTCGATCACCAGCACATCGAGCGGCGTGCCGTTTTCTCGAAAATCCCACACCAGTTGGTCGAATTGCTCGTCGGTATACGCCCAGTATCGCGACCACCACACGCCAAACGCAAACCTTGGTGGCAGCGGAATCCGTCCCGCCACGCGCACAAAGTCTCCCAGCGCCTGTTTGTAGTCGTGCCCGTATCCGAAGAAGTACCAATCGCTGTACGAACCCGGCTTCTCCTCTGCCGGCCGTTCCATCACCCACGGCCACGCACTCTTCTCGCCCTCGAGAAACCGAAAATCCGCCGAGTCAAACAACGGCCGCGTCGAATCGTCCACCAGCACCCACCCCGCCCTCGACACCAACCCCTGCCCGATCGGCTCCTCGGTCTTCGATCCCCGCGCGGTATCCAGCGTCCGCGTCGTCCCCTGCAAATTCTCCGAATCCGCGTCGCCCGGATGCCAGACGACATCCTTGCCGTCAACTTTGAGCCGAATCGAAAGATTCTCTGCGGAGAAGCCTTTGTCGACGGGTGCAGATGAGCCCCCGACCGAAAACATCGTTGTGTACGTGAGCGTCAGCGCATCGGTTGTCAGTGTGAAAGTGCTGCTCCCTTCGGCAATCTGAGCGTTATTGGTTTTGTACTTCGGCACCGGCAGCCGGCGATTGATAAACACAAAACTCGCGTGATCCTCAAACTTCCCCGTCGCCGACCACTCCATGCGAATCAGTTGCGGTGTGAGCACGGTGAACCGTGCATTCCCAGCCTTCACGACTCCCCGCGGATCGGCGACCGG
>JASHSG010000127.1 GCA_030040935.1 Acidobacteriaceae bacterium
GCGGTTGTAAAATATCGGTTGACGATTTCGCATCACGAGGGCAAGCGCAATGGCATCTTTCATGGACGGCAATCCGGCACTCAAATCGCTTTCAAGCGACCTCCGTCGACGCATGGACCAGGCCGTGGCCGACTTCCAGGCCAACCTCGCCGCCACGCGCACCGGCCGCGCCAGCGTGCACATGCTCGACCAGATCAAGGTGGACTACTACGGCTCGCCGACCCCGATTAATCAGATGGCCCAGGTATCGGCGCCCGAGCCGCAGCTCATCGTCATTTCTCCATGGGACCCGACAATCTTGAAAGAGATCGACAAAGCGATTCAGGCCGCGGGCCTCGGCTTCAATCCTCAATCCGATGGCAAGATTATCCGCATCCCCGTTCCGCCCATGACCGAGGAGCGCCGCCGCGAGGTCTGCAAGCACATCAACAAGGTCCTCGAGGAGCACCGCACTGCAATCCGCAACGTCCGCCGCGACGGCAACGACGCCCTCAAGAAGCTCGCCAGGGAAAAGAAGGTCAGCGAAGACGACGAAAAACGCGCCCTCGAAGAAGTTCAAAAGATGACCGACGCCGAGATTCGCCGTATGGAAGAGCTTTCGCAGAAAAAAGAAGCCGAAGTCATGCAGGTGTGACGCGGCCGGCGGCCAATCTGTGGCCGGCGCGAGCTTGGTATCGGCCCCAAAGCCTCGTCTCCCACGATTCACTTCCCCATCCGCAGTCTGGTGGTTCTCGTTGCGATCAAGATTCGTCACTTTCGCCGTCGTTTCTGCCTGGGCGGTTGTTCTCATCAGCACCAATCATCTGTTTACCATCCTCGATGACGAGAGCACGATCGTAATTTTCGCAGGCAACCAGCCTCTGACCGTCCTGCAGAACTTTCTTTCCGGTAAGCCGGCCAATGAGCATCCGCCTCTGTCGGAGATCCTTTTGCATTTCTGGCTCGTTGCGACCAACCATTCCTTCTTCATGCTCCGGGTGTTCGCAAACCTCTTTTTCATCGCTGGCGTCCTTGTCATCGCTGCCGCCGCCGGGCGAATCGCCGGAAAAGCAGCTTACTGGGCCACCCTCCTTCTCGGCGTCCTCTGGCCGTTTGCATTTCAATATGGACGCATTGCCGGATGGTATGGTCTTTGTTTCTTTCTCGTGGCGTGGCTTACCTGGGCCTTCCTGCGCATACTTGACGAGGAAGACCGCCGCTCATGGGCCTCGTTTGGGATTGCGGCTTTACTGATGGTTTGGTCCAATTATTTTGGCGTCATTCTTCTCCTGTTATTTCTCGCCGACCTGGCAATATTCCATCGCAGGTTAGCCGCCAGGCATCTCCGCCCGCTTCTCCTGCTCGCGGCTGTTGTCGCAATTGGCTTCCTGCCCTTCATCAAGACAGCCATCGGCCTCGCAGTCCTGCCGAGCCTTCCCGCGCCGTCCGCGTCCGCGATTTATCTGAAAAGCGCGATTGCCGGCTTCTGCTTTCCCGCCTTCTCGATCTTCGGCTCCGTCGCTGTCGCGCCCTGGTACCTTCCGCTCAGTATTCCGGTTATTGTGGCCGCCATTCTTCTGCTCGCATCGGTCTGGTTCAGTCCCGGGCGCCGTTGGCTCATCTATTTCGTGCTGTCGATGTCGCTTCTTGCGCTCGTCGGGCATATGAACATCAAGCGGGTTCTGTTTTTGCTCCCGTGGCTTTTTCTTGCCATGGGCGTATCCGTAACCAGCCGCTCGTCTCGCTATCGCGGGCTTTCGGCCGCTGCGATCGTCGTCCTGCTGATTGCAGGCTGGATTGGCATCGCTTCGGGCAGGCACTATAGTACGACCAACCTGCATGAGCCCTGGGACAACGTTGCCCGCGCGGTGGCAGTTGATGCGCGGCGCGGCGCGACGGTCGTCAGCGAGAACTATCCGTTCCTTTTTTACCTCGACTACCAACTTGGTCTTGAGTCCAATGCTCAGGCCGTCAATCAGCCTTACGAACTCGGTCCTTACCTGGGTGGGGATTTCTATCGTTCCCGCGGTTATTCCATCCTCCTGCCCGATGACTCACAGGCCGGAGCTGAAAACCTTCGCGGCGACGTCGTCCTGGTGCATGGATCGGGGATCATCGATGAGGTAGAAGAAGAGACCGGTTTGAACGATGTATTGCGTGTGCGCTGCAAGGTCGTCGGAGAGTACCACGCCGCACCCGATCCTGCCGCGCCCTGGAAAGCGCGTTTCGTCCAAAATGCGCCCATCCTGGCCTTCCGCACCAACGTGATCTGGTACGACTGTCCGCAGTAGTTCGCGCGGGGCGGCGTTCACGCCGCCACGCGCTTGCGACGCGCTTCCAGAACGGTCTGCACGATTCTCCACAGAAGCTTGATGGCAACGATCGCAGCCACCACCGCCAGTCCCTTCACCACTCCACTGTTCGCCGCGGCCAATGTTCCGCCCAGCTTCGCTTCATCTGCGAGGTCCTTGAGCTGGAACAGCGCGTGGTTCGGGGCCATCAGTAGCACGGCTAGCGGAATCAGCGACAGCGAGTTCATCGCGATATGCAGCGCGCGGCTCTTCGGCCTTTGCCATGTGCCTCGCGCCAGGTCCGCCAAATGCCATGTCAGCTCAAATATGCTGAGTCCGACCAGGCACCAGTAAAACGTCCACCACACCGGAGCCAGTTGGTAAGGCAGGGATTCGAGATACCACGCGCCCGGGCCAAAAAGCAGAAACGGATAATGCGGAACCAGCAGCACGTAGGCCAGCAGCACGCCCTGTGAAAACACCTGGAGCAATGCCCGCGCAAAACTCCGCGGCTTGGCCCATTCGGGCTCCTCCGCAGCAACTGGAGGAAGATCGAGCGGCGACCACTGCGCGGTCATCGGTCCAGCCATCCGTTCAAGGCCGCTCAGCTTCACCGGAAACCGCGCACCCGTCCACTCAATCGCCACGAAGATCAGCGTGACGATCGCCGCGTTCACAAACCAGATCCACGGCAGCCGTAGCGCCGCCCGCAGAATCGCTTCCCCGCCCTGATTGCTCACTGCGATGGTCACGGCGTTTGCAACCACGTAAATCACCGTCGCCCACGTCAGCACCAGCCGCAGTATGTAGGCGTACGTCGGGAAAACCCTCGGCCCAATCAAATACTGCTGCCGCTGATACCGCCCGGCTACCTGCAGCGGCGCTCCGAGCTGCTCGATCCATTGCTCGGCTTCTTCCTTCGTCAGTGCCCGCCCCAGCTCCGCTTCCTTGTCCTCAAGCTGCGCCTCAAGATTCGCGCGCAGCTCGGCGATAATGTCGTCCTGCCTCTCCCACGGCAAGTGCCTCTTCACGGCTTGCAGATATCGATCCAGAAGTTCCATAACATTCCTCGATTCCTTGCTTAAGGTCGGCTCAACCCGTTGCCCCAGTTTTTCCAGCTCCGCTGTTCTCTG
>JASHSG010000128.1 GCA_030040935.1 Acidobacteriaceae bacterium
GCGTGGATTGGGCAGGAACTCGGCGCGGTTGGTCCAGAGCGCTGCGCTGCCTACGAGTGGGGTAGTTTGCAGAACGCCGTTGACGATGGCGTAGTTCGAGGCGCGATTCTGCGATTCGTTCCATCCATCGGTTGACTCGGAGCGGAAGCCTGCGCGCACTTCGAGGCGCGGCGTGACTTTGATGGTGTCTTCAAAGAACGCCGCACCGAGGAGCGAGCGCCAGCCGAGCTCGGTGGGCGCGGGAACGAGAGTGAACGTGGCCACAGTGCCCTGCAGGAACGTGGTTTCGGTGGAGAAGGAGGCCTGGCCATATTGATCCTGCGCAAGCAGGTCGTTGGCCTGCACGCGCTGGAGCCAAGCACCTGCTTCGATCTGATTGCGCCCCTTCGACCAGTAAATGTGATCGTCTTCGGTGAACAGATTCCGCGCGGTCGTGTTGTTGCTGCCGACATTGGCGCCAGCGCCGGTGATCGACGAAGCTCCGTTTGAAGCCGTGCTGCCGCTGATGACAATGGCGCCGACGGGATCGCCCGAAACCCATCCCGTGACTCCACTGACAGGAACCAGCCCCATGAAGTAGTAGCTGGCGCGCGAGTAGCCGAAGCGCGCGGTGTTCAGCAGCGACGGAGAGAAGACGCGCTGCTCCTGGATGCTCGCAACCTGCTCGCGGAGGCTTTCGTTCACGTAGCTGAGCGGATTGGCTGAGGGCGTGGTTGCGGCGCTGGCGTCCACTGTGTAGGCGCCAAACAGCAAATCCTTACTGCTCAGGTTGTCATCGAAGCGCGTGGTTCCGAAATCCTCGTTGATGTGCTGCTCGGGATGGCTGAACGCTTCAGCGATGCCGCTGGGGTTGCCATTCGACAGGAGCTCAGGGCCGTTTTGCACGGGCCACAGATTCAGCAGTGGAGCGACAGCCGCGTTTACGCCAATGTGCTGTTCGACGCCGGATGAATTCGGAATGTAGCCCAGCCGCGCTTCGTTGTCGGGGACGAGCGTGACGTCGCTCAAGCCCCAGGCCTGGCGGAAGCCCTCGTAGTTGCCGAAGAGAAACAGTTTGTCTTTCTTGATTGGCCCGCCGAGCGTTCCGCCGAACTGGTTGCGCTGAAACTCGGGAATCGTGGCCTGGTCAAAGTAGTTGCGGGCATCGAGAGCGCTGTTGCGAATGAATTCGAATGCCGTGCCGTGCAGCGTGTTGGTTCCGGAGGTGGTCACAATGCTGACCTGCGCGCCGTCGCGCTTGCCGTAGCTGGCGCCGTAGGTGTCGGTGACGACGTTGAATTCGCGAACCGCGTCGACTCCGAGAAGCTGACCGCTGGTTCCACCCGGCGTGACGTTGATCAGCGAGGCTCCGGTGTACTCGATTCCGTTGAGCAGAAAGAGATTGTCCTGTGGACGGCGCCCGCCAACGGAAAACATGTTGCCCACCGAAGAGTTGGAGGTTCCGATGCCGCCCGAGCGCTGGTTGGTGTAATTCACGGTGGCCGGATTAAGGGTGAGCAGCTGGTCGAAGCTGCGGCCATTGAGCGGCAGCTCTTTCACTTGGCGCTCATCGACGAGGCCGGCGGTCTGCTGCGAAGTGGTGTTCACGACGGGATCGCCGGCGTTGACCACCACCGTTTCGTGGACTGTGCTTACGCCCAGCGTGAAGTCCACCTGCACACTTTGCCCGATGGCCAGGACAATCCCTGTTCGCTCTTCGGGCTGAAAGCCCTCGCGCGTAACAGAGACCGAATAAGGGCCGACGGGCACTGAGGGTGCGGCATAGCGGCCGTCGGCCGCCGTAGTCAGTGAACGCGTGAAGCCAGTGTCGGTTTGGCGCACGGTGACGGTGGCGTCGGGCACAGCGGCACCGGTAGAGTCGTGGATGGAGCCATCGATGGTGCCGCCGACAATTTGCGCTCCGGCCTGCGTCGAGCCCAAGGCAACCGCAGCGATGGGGGCGACTGCGGTGAATAGAAACAGAAGAATCCGATAGAGCTTTTTCTGAATGGTCATCTGCGTCTCCTGAAGATTTTGCCGAGCCCGCTTGTGGGGCTCTGGGATATGAGCGCGCATTGGGTAAACGCCCGCGAGGGGTCTGGCGCGACTGTTATGAAGTGGGAAGATTGGCAGGAGGCGTTAACGGCGACAACAACAACAACCGTGATCGCTGACCTGCTGAAAGGCAGGCCCTTGAGACCGGGATTGGGAAAGAATCGCCATGGCTTCGCCAAAAGAATTGATTTCGGGATCGATGTGACTGAATTCACCGGCATAAAACACAAAAGCCGCGTCAGCAAGTAAGCTGTCACGCGACCTGGAGGTGAATCGGCTGAATCTTAAATCCGCTCAACAACAAGGCCGGCATGACGTGAGACAACACGCCCGACACGCCGACTTGGTGAGCATCAAACTCATCGATTCTAAGATACCGGAAGCGGGGGGAGAGGTCAAGTAAGGAGAAGCCGTTCTGTTTATTGGGTTTATTGCTCGATCCTGCGGGGGCGGGCGAGAAAACGCGCGCCGAGGGCGCCGCCGGCGACGGAAGAGGCGAGAAGAACGACGGCCAGCAGCGCGGTATCGAAGAGCATGGAGGCGGCGTGGCCCTGGGGTGAAAGCATCAAGGCTTTATTCAAGGCGAGGGACTGGGGATCGAAACCCATGGTTGCCAATTGCTGCGTGACGAGATCGATCTGAGCCTGCCAGGCAGCGTCGATGGTCGGGCCCTGATGCTGCCAGAAACGAAGGATGTAAAGGGAAGCCGCGGTAGTGAAAGCGGCCGTCCAGCCACTGAAGATTCCGGTCACAAGTCCGATGCGCGCACCGGCGCCCACAGTGATCCACGCGGGCCGGCGGCCGCGCATGTAGAGGGCAACCACCCAGGCGGCGGCGAAAGGCATAAGAAGCGCGCCGATGAGGCCCACGCGGGTTAGCTCAGCGCAGAGGACTCCACATGGAATGGCGAGCGAGACAGCAAAGCGCATGGCAGGCTTCCAGTCGACGGTACCTGCATCGCGGACCTGCTCACCAACTCGCTCCGGCTGGCCGGGCGCGGCTGAGCCATCCGCTGTGTAGATTAGCTGAGGCAGACCGCAGAAGGGACAAAAACAGTCTTCCGGCTGAACGGTCTGATGGCAGCGGCTGCAGGTGAGCTCCATATCAATAGAGCCTATCGTACTTGGGTTGCGAAACAGGGACCGGGGGAGCAAGAGAACGAAGGAGCTGGGGAACTGCCGTCATGTGGCAGAAGAACGGAGAACACGGACGAGGGCGTAAGAGCGAAAGCAAAAACGAAGGGAGCGGCTTAACGGGGTTGCGCTTTGGGTGGTGCGATGCCGAGTTTGTCGACGACGATAGCTTCGGCCGCCGCGAGCGCCTGCTCGAGCGACATGTTCGTGGAGTCGAGGATGACGGCATCGGAGGCAGGCTTGAGCGGAGAGTCCTTGCGGTTGCGGTCGCGCTCGTCGCGGGCGCGCAGGTCGCGAAGAATTTCTTCTCTCGCCAGCAACGATGACCCGGCGCTCTGCGCAAGAGGCGAGACGCCGCTTCCCGGAGACGGATTGCCGGGTAAGCCGGTCTCGGCCGGCGCGAGGGCGGCGCCCGTCAGGTTCCGCTTCTGTTGGCCGATCTGCTCGTAACGGCGCTGGCCGCGCACTTCGGGCGCGGCATCGAGGAAGATTTTAACTGCGGCATGGGGAAAGACGACTGTGCCTATATCGCGGCCCTCCATCACAACTCCGCCGCGCGCGCCGACGTCTTGTTGCAATCGGACCATCCATGCGCGCACAGCGGGGAAGACGCTGACGCGCGATGCGGCTTCAGTCACATGGGGGTTGCGAATCTGGCCGGTGACGTCTTCGCCGTCAAGCCGAACGAGATTCTCTTCCTCGCCGGGATCGAGGCGGATATCGGTTTCGCGTGTGAGCTCTTCAAGAGCTTTGGCGTCATCCAAAGGAACCGCTGAGCGAAGGGCCTTGAGGGCAAAGGCGCGGTACATGGCGCCGGTTTCAAGATTGAGCAAGCCAAAATGCCGGGCCAGGTGCCGCGCGATGGTACTTTTTCCAGCTCCGGCGGGGCCGTCGATAGCGACAATGATTTTCCGTGGGCTCTCAGGGACAGCGGTGCGCTTCTCTTCGCCGCTCATCCACGTTTCTTCGATCGCCGATCTGAAGAAGCCCTGAAGCCGTAGCGGGAGCGGTTGCCAGCTTTGGCGGATGCGGCCAGCGCCGGCTTGCGGCTACCGCGCGCGTCGGCCCGCGCGCCCTTGCGGGAAGCGTCGGCGCGCCGGACGGACTTGGATGCGGCTTTTCCATTGGCAGAGCGGCTGTTGCGCAAGCTTCTCGATACGGACGGCTTCGCCTTATGCAAGCCGTTCGAGCCGTTGCCCGGTCGAGAGCGGCCGTTCGAACGGAAGCGATTTCCGCCGGAAGAACCTTTGCCGTCGTGGCGCTGGCTGTGGCCGTTGGTTGAAGCACTCTTCGCCCAGCGCGACACGTGTGCGCGACGCGAACTGCCATTGGCACGCGGTGAAGCACTGTGCGCGTCACGGCTGGGACGGCGGGCGATGCGGGCGGCTGCGGACTTCTGCACCGGTTTTCGGTCGCGGGCGTGCGCGGCCTGATGGCTGAAACGCGGCCGCGCGACCTGGGGCTTTTCCCTGGACTGCGCAGGACGCTCCATCTGAAGCTCGGGAGGCCTGGGCGGGGGAGCAGGCGCCGATGCAAACTGCGCAGCAGGCCTGGATTCGATCGGCATGCGCGATTCCTCGTGCTCATAGGAGCGCAGGAAGTGCGACGAAGCCGGCATCGACGAACTGGCGTAAATCGTGGGCGGCGCGGAAAATTCGGGCAGCGTTCCGGCGACGTAAAAGTGCGGAGCGTGGCCGAGCGCAAGCGAATGTACCTGGCGCGTGGCAACCAGCCCGCGCAGCACTTCACGCACCTTGCTGCGCGCGGTCAACGGAGCCAGGAACATTTCGACTTCTTCCATGCTGGCAGCAATCACGGCCTGGAGGTAAATGGAGGCGAGCACGGAGATCGCGGTAACCTGCGATGTGGACGCGCCTTCAGCGATGGCTTTCTGATAGCGGACGCGCAAAAGCTGCCACTGCGGGGTTTTGCCGGGAGCCGAGACGACGGGAATAATGCGCAGCTGCTGCCACAGCTCGGTGATGGCGCGCAGCACGGCGGACTCGGAGACTTCGCGGCCCAACGCATGCTTCAACTGCGGGATGGTGGCGTCGCCGGCTTCAAGAAGCTTGTAGGTCTGGACCGCGAGGGGCGAAACTTGGCGCGACCCGGTCAGTTGCGGACTGCGCCTCCAATCGCGATCGCCGCGCAGCGCATAGACGTAGGGCAGGACCCAGGCCGCAACCACGAAGTCGGGTTGATCGCCGGGCTGGCCGAACAGATTCAGGCGGACTGCGACGCTTTCAGATTCGAGTCGAATGAGCAATTCTTCAGCGGCGGCGACGAGCCTGACTCCGGGAGTCGGCGTATGCTCGCCGGCTACGGCTTCAACGAAGGTGGGGGCAGTAAATGAGGCGAACTGGCGCCGCGGCAAGAACAGACACAGCCCCGTCTCCTCCAACCATGTGCGGGCATCCTCAAAGCTCAATTGCCCGCGTCCGTTCAGGCGCATCCTTTCGGCGCGCGATGCTTCCAACTGTTCTGCTGTCAAAGATAACCTCGCTTCCAGGTTGGCGATCACGGCCAAAATCCCGCGCTCCTGGGAGCGCGTCCTGCCACCCTGCATGAATCTGTCCGAAGGTCTCTTAACGGACCTTAAATTCGGTGGAAGGCCCGCTGGATTTCCTTCCAGGAGTACAGAAGGGCGATTGGACGTCCATGCGGGCAACTGGTTGGGTGACTGGTCTTCGCAAGTTCTAACAATAACCATTCTATACGGTTTAGATCAAGATGTGTATTGATCTTGATAGCAGAATGGCAGGCGATGGAGGCGGCAATCCGCGACCGGATTCGCGTAAGTTCATCATTTTGCGACGGTTCTTCTGGGTCGGCGGCTGATTGGTCGATAACCTCGGCAAGTGTGCGCTCGAGCTCGGCGCCCTCCAGGCCAACCGGCGCGGCTTTGACTGCAAGTGTATGAGGGCCAAAGGGTTCGACATCGAAACCGTTGCCTTCGAGCTCCGCCGCGATGCGGGCAAAAACGACCATTTGTTCCGGCTTCAATTCCACCAGAATTGGCATGAGCAGGCGCTGGCGCTCGACGCGTTCCACCTGTCGCTCGCGCAGGATCTTCTCGAAAAGCACCCGCTCGTGTGCAACATGCTGGTCAATGATCCACAAGCCGTCATCGCCGGCCGCGAGAATGAACGAGTCGCGCAGTTGACCGAGCGGCTTGAGCGAGCCGAGCTGGTTGAGGGAATTTGCCGCCTGCTCGGCCTCAATCAGAGCCGTGCCGGCGGCAGGATCGGCGCGGTAAGCCATTGCGCCATTGAGATTTGGGCTGCAATCGCCGGAGATGGGAGCGGAGTTGGGTGCGAGGAGTGCATTGGCAACCTGGTTAAGGGCCTGCCGATCGATGGCGGCGTCTGGCGGGCCGGCGGGAATGCCACGACTGTCGAGACTTCGTTCGCGGAACGGCAACGCGCCGGAAACCGGCGTGGGGACGCGCGGAGTCAGATGAAAGGCCGCTGCTTCGGCAAGGTCGGGAGGATCGGAGTCGGGGACGCCTGGCAGCGGAGACGCTGCAGGGGGCATGAGCGATGGACTTGCGGACGGCTGCGAGTCGAGGGCGGCAAGGAATTGCGCGGCCGGCCTGGCCGCGATGAGGGCGGTGCGCAGGCTGTCGCGAACAAAGTCGTGGACCCGGCTTTGCTGGCGAAAGCGGACCTCGGTTTTGGCGGGATGGACATTGACATCCACCTCTTCTGGCGGCATCTCGAGAAACAAAAGAGCCACCGGGAAGCTGGTGGGCGGAATTACATTGCGATAGGCCTCGGTGATGGCGTGGAGTAAAAGCCGGTCGCGGATGAGGCGCTTGTTGATGAAGATATAGATGGAATTGCGGTTGAGCTTTTGCAACTCGGGCTTGGAGTAGAAGCCGGTGAGGCGCAGAGAGCCGGGCTGGCGCGGTTGCTGGTCCGGCTCTTTCTTCCAGGGAGGCGGTTCAGGCAGGCCAGCGCGCGCGAAGGACGCCTCGGCGGCGACGGGAAGCAGTTGGCTGAGCGTCTCCTTGCCAAAGACCTGAAAGATGCGCTCCGCAGTGCGGGCGGCGGGAGCGGCTGAGAGGATGGTGTGGCTGGCGGAGAGCAAATCAAATTGCTTTTCAGGATGGGCCAGCGCGTAGTGCGTGACCAGCGCAGTGACGTGAGCGAGCTCAGTCGCTTCAGCGCGGAGGAATTTGCGCCGCGCAGGAGTATTGAAGAAAAGATCGGCGACAGAGATGGTCGTGCCGCGGGGCAGGGCCACGTCTTCCACGCCATGGATTTTTCCGCCAGCGATCTCGATTCGTGCGCCCACGTCGTGATCGGCTGTGGCTGTCTCAAGCGTGACGCGCGCGACCGAAGCGATGGACGGAAGCGCCTCGCCGCGAAAGCCAAGAGTGGAGATGGAGAGCAGATCGTCGACGGTGCGAAGCTTGGAAGTTGCGTGGCGCTCGAAGGCCAGCAGGGCATCGTCGCGGTTCATGCCGTGGCCGTCGTCGGAGACGCGGATCAATTTGCGCCCGCCGCCTTCCACCTCGACGCGAATGCGCATGGCTCCGGCGTCAAGTGCGTTCTCAAGGAGCTCCTTGACCACAGAAGCGGGCCGATCCACCACTTCGCCGGCGGCGATCTGGTTGGCGACCTGATCGGGAAGAATGCGGATCTGGCCCATAGGAACTCAGAGTAACGCAAACTGATGGGCCAGATCCGAAGAGGCGCGGCGCCGAGCGGCGCAATGGTTTCTAGTTTGCCGCGGTCGCGCTCTTGGCCGGCTTGTTCGACGCCGCTGTCCTGACCTTGGGCTTGGGATTCGCGGCTGTCGTTGCGGGCTGAGCCGACGGCGCTGACGGAGGGCCTTCCAGCATTGTCGCCTTGCGAATCACGGCATCAGGAGACGTGGTGGTGAAGCCGGGGTTATTGGTCAACTGAGCGTCATACCACTGCGGAGGCAAATACCATCTCGAGTCGCCGGAGGCAGTCAGATAGTCATAGATAAGCGGCATATCGGCCGGCAATCCACCGTGGTCGCGCTCGGAGAGGACGACATAGGCCTTCAGCTCGCTTGAAATCTGATCGTGATTGGTGGGGTCTTCAGCCTCCATCAGCGCCACGGCATATTCCAAATGAGCCGAGGGGATGGCGCCGCGGTCCGCATCCAGGCGCAGCGCCGTCGCCAAATGATTGAGAGCATCCTGGCGCTCGTCGGGAGTGCGCGCGGTCAGCCGTTCGAGCTTGGCCAGATAGAAGTTGGCGTAAGGATCGTCGGGCCGCTCGGAAACAGCGCCCTGCAGGTTGCGCCTGGCCACGGCGAACAGGTCGTAGTCCATGGCGAGGATGCCGTTGTCGCGTCTGACCGAGGAGATCGTCGGCCCGAAGTCAGGAGAATTGGGATTGAAGCCCTTGCCCTTGGTCCGCAACTCAATCTCCGCTTTCAGGTCTCCGCTGAAGAGCACGTCGAGGTGGGCTTGCCGCTCCTTGATGCGCGGCGCGCTTCCCATGAAGCCGAGGCCCATGCGCGAGTCCGCGGTGACGACCTGATTCAGCGAAGCAAAGAGGCGGCTGACTTCGCGCGGGTCGTAGCCCTGCTCGAGCATCAAATTCACCGCCATATCGTCGGCATCGTCTTCTTCCTTCGAGGCCCAGAGGACCGGCTCGATCTGCGGATGGATGAAATAGTGGCCGACTTCCATTCCAGTAGCCAGGCCCGCGCTGCCGCCCAGCAAGCCTCCCAGGCGGAGGGGAATCGCAGCCCCGCCCAATCCGGCGCCCATGACCATTGAGGCCGCGTCTGTGATCACCTTTTCCTTTTCGGCCTTCTCTTTGGCCAGCTCTTCGGCCACATGCTTGTCGCGAATGCGCAGATAAGCCTGCCTCAGTTCAACGTGCGCAATTTCATGCGCCAGGATATAGGCGACTTCCGACTCGCTGTCGAGCATGGAAACCAATCCCGTGGAAAGGTAGATGGTTCCGGTGGAGAGGGTGAGCGCCTTGGGGATGGGATCGTAAAGGACGCGAAACGTGTACACGTTGGTGGAGTTCTTGGGAACCAGCCTTTGCCCGATGTGGTTGACGTAGCTCTGCACAACGGGATTGGAATAGAGGCGCTGCCGGTCAAAAG
Source organism: Acidobacteriaceae bacterium (assembly GCA_030040935.1). Lineage (GTDB taxonomy): Bacteria > Acidobacteriota > Terriglobia > Terriglobales > Acidobacteriaceae > Telmatobacter. Next base: position 9,267 of record JASHSG010000128.1, read on the forward strand.
AGTCGCCGGAAGCGGCGTCCTGCGACAACCCCATGTTTTCGGTCAGGTTGATGCCATAGGCCAGCTGCATATCGTTTCGGCGCAGCGTATCCCATTCCTGCTGAATGGCGTCGGCTACCTCGGGCATCTGCTCAATCCGGGCAATTTTGTCTTTGTCGACGTTGCTGATGTCGTTCGGGTCTGCCGGCTTCTTCTGTTTCCCCGCAAGCACGTTGGTTAGCTGTGTCACCTGGGCTGAGGATGTTGGGACCGAAACTCCGCAGAAAAGCAGAGCACCAGAGGCGATCACGAGAAGTCTTTTCATAAGACTCTCCTTTGTCGATTGTCGGCGCCAGGGGGGCGCCTATGACCGTTAATGGCTTGGGGGGAAGGCCCGGTAACCCCGAGTATAGGCCCGAATTTCGCGCCGCGTCAACGGGACTGCGCAGGCGCAGATCGCCGCTTTGGAAGCGGGGATTCACTGGTGTGAGAAAGGGGACGGAAGGCGAAGCCAGGCGGCGCGGAAAGGATTGTCCGCAGGACAGCGGTACCACATGTAGAGACATCAGCCCGAAGTGTGATCTCAGGCACATGCGGTTTGTTGATTGCACGAGACAATACTTGAGTAGGGCCGAGAAGCCTGTTGGCTTCGCGGGCCGGGAGAAGCAGTTTATGAGCGACCTAGCCACGTTGGCTGAAGCGGTTGCCGTTGACCCGCTGGTGGGCCATCCGCCTGACTATCACGTGTTTCACAAGTTCATAGCGCGATGCAAGAATCTCCCGGCGATCACGACCGCGGTGGTCTGGCCGATGAGCGACGTGGCTTTGCGAGGCGCGATTGAAGCCGCGGCGGCCGGGCTCATCGAACCGACGCTCATCGGTCCGGAAGAAGGCCTGAAGGCGTTGGCGGCAAAAATCGGCGAGGACATTGGCGCTTATCCGATTGTGCCTGCCGAAACCGAGGCACACGCCGCCGAAGCTGCCGTGGTCATGTGCCGCTCAGGGAATGCGCAGGCGCTGATGAAGGGCAGCCTGCATACCGACGAGCTGTTAAAGCCGGCCATGCAGCGCGACACCGGGTTGCGCACCGCGCGGCGCATCTCGCACGTCTTCATTATGGATACCCCGGCCTACGCGCGGACGCTGCTGATCACCGACGCGGCCATCAATATTACGCCGGAGCTGGAAGACAAGATTCATATTGTGCAAAACGCGATTGACCTGGCGCACGCGCTGGGAATTCCTGAGCCCAAGGTGGCGTTGCTTTCGGCGGTGGAAACCGTGAACCCGAAGATTCAATCCACGCTCGACGCGGCCGCACTTTGCAAGATGGCCGATCGCGGCCAGATTACCGGCGGAATTCTCGATGGGCCGCTGGCGTTTGACACCGCGGTGAGCGTGAAAGCGGCGCAGATCAAAAAGCTGGTTTCGCCTGTCACGGGCCAGGCCGACATTCTTGTTGTTCCCGATCTCGAGAGCGGCAACATGCTGGCCAAGCAGCTGGAATATCTGGGCGGAGCGCAGCTGGCGGGGATCGTGCTGGGCGCGCGCGTGCCGACGATCCTTACGAGCCGCGCGGATTCAGCCGAGACGCGGCTTGTGAGCTGCGCGGTTGCCGTGCTGCTGCACTATGCGGCGCATCCGAACGTGAAGGTGTAGGAGGCAGGGTTCAGGTTTCAGGTTCCAGGTTTCAGGGGTCAGGGAATCAGTACCTGGAACTCGACCGGCTTCATGGGGCAGAGCGCGCCTCGACGCCGGCGATCTGCGCTTGTGAAATTCTTCACACTTTTTCATCTTTGGCCGGTCGTCCGGGCCGAATCTCTGGTCTATTCTTGGCATCAAACTGAGTGCGCGAAACGGGCGGCGCTTCCTTTCTCGAATTCCATTCCGCAATTTCCCAGCTGCTTTCGCGCAAAGGAGAACAGATGCCAACTCACGCCATGCAATCAAATAAGGCCGCCAAGACCAATAGCCCCGATGACTTTACGCCGGAGCAGGTGAAGGAATTGACGGACGCGCTGAATCCGCTGCTGGCCGATGTATTCGCGCTCTATATCAAGACCAAGAACTTCCACTGGCACATGAGCGGACCGCATTTTCGCGATTATCATTTGCTGCTCGACGAGCAGGCCGACCAGATCTTCAAGATCAGCGACGATATCGCCGAGCGGGTGCGCAAGATCGGCGGGCAGACGATTCGCTCCATCGGGCAGATTGCGCGCCTGCAGCGCATCGCCGACAACGACTACGAGTTTGTGCCGGCGCACGGGATGCTGGAGGAGCTCGGGGCCGACAACCGCGCGCTGGTGAAGAGCCTCCGCGAGGCGCACCAGATCGCGTCCGATGCCGACGACTACGCGACCACAAGCATGATTGAGGTGTGGATCGACGAAGCCGAACGGCGGGCGTGGTTCCTGTTTGAGGCGACGCGCTAAGTGCCGGTTGCGAAGAGTTGAGGCGCTCAAGTAAGGTTGGCGCATCGGGCCCGCCTGGCAAGGAGACCACTTACGCCGATGGATGCCACCGCCGCATCGCCAATTGCTGGAGCCGCGGGCGGCAGCTTTCTCGTCGAATCGCGAACGCCGGATGAGGTTTTCACTCCCGAAGACCTGAGCGAGGAGCAGCGGCAGATCGCGGCAACAGCGGAGCGCTTTGCGCGCGAAGAGATTTTGCCGCGCGCAGCGGCTATCGAAGCCAAGGAGCCGGGCGCAATGCCGGCGGTTCTGCGCAAGGCCGGCGAGCTCGGGTTCACGGCGGCCGAAGTTCCCGAGGAATATGGCGGCCTCGGAATCGATAAGGTGAGCTCGACGCTCATCACCGATCACGTCTCCGCGCTGGCCAGCTTTTCGACGGCATTTGGCGCGCACATCGGAATCGCCACGCTGCCGCTGGTCTGGTACGGCACTGAGGACCAGAAGCAACGCTACCTGCCGAAGCTTGCTGCCGCAGAGTGGATCGGCGCATATGGATTGTCCGAAGCGAGTTCGGGCTCGGATGCCATGAACATTCGCACGCGCGCGGTGCTTTCGCCCGATGGGACCCACTACATTTTGAACGGCGAAAAGCAATGGCTGACCAATGGCGGCATCGCGGACTTGTATACGGTGTTCGCGAAAATCGACGGCGAAAAGTTCTCTGCGTTTCTCATCGAGCGCGGCACGCCGGGCCTCACGGTGGGCCCGGAAGAGCACAAAATGGGGATTCGCGGTTCGTCGACCTGCCCGCTGGTGCTGGCGGATTGCAGAATTCCGGCTGGAAATCTGCTGGGCGATATCGGCAAGGGTCATCACATCGCGTTCAACGTGCTGAACGTGGGCCGATTCAAGCTGGGCGTGGCATGCATCGGGGGCGCAAGGCACGCGCTCGCGCAGATGATCGGCTACGCGAAAGAGCGGAAAGCGTTTGGGAAGCCGATTGCCGAATTCGGATTGATCCAGCGCAAGATTTCCTCCTCAGCCGCGCAACTCTATGCGGCGGAGAGCATGGCCTACCGCACGGCGGGGTTGATTGACGCGCGAATGGGCGACGAAAAGGCCGAGCAAGGAAATGCGCGCGAGACTGGCGGACGGGCAAGCGAGGGCGTCGATGCTCCGCGAGTGATCGAGGAGTACGCCGTGGAGTGCTCCATTTTGAAGGTCTACGGCTCCGAGATGCTGACGCTGGCGGCGGACGAGCAAATAGCCACGATGGGCGGCTACGGCTACGTCGAGGAGTATCCGGCGGAGCGCACGTATCGCGACGCGCGGATCAACCGGATTTTTGAAGGCACGAACGAGATCAACCGGCTGATCATCACGGGTTGGATGATGAAGCGGGCGATGAATGGAAAGCTGCCCCTGCTGGGGGCGATCAAGCGCGTGATGGACGAGGTGATGGAGCCGCCGGCGTTCGGCGGCGATGCGGACGCGAGCCAGCCGCTGGCGCATGAAATGGCGGTGCTGGCCGCAGTGAAGAAGATGACGCTTTTCGCGGCCGGGGTGGCCAGCCAGCGATTCATGACCGCGCTTGAAGACGAGCAGGAGATCATGGCCGACCTCGCGGACATGATCAGCCAGGTGTTCGCGCTGGAGTCGGCGCTGGTTCGCGCGCAAAAGATTCGAGGCGCGGGACGCCGGTTCGCTGAGGTTGCAGCGGCAATGACGGGATTGCTGGCCGAGGAATCGATGGCGCTGGCTGAGCGCGCGGCGCGGCGAGTGCTCGCGGCAAGCGGCGAAGGCGATGCGCTGATGACGCAGCTGGCAATTTTGCGGCGACTGGCCCGGTCGACGCCGGTTGACGTGGTGGCGCTGAGCCGAGCGGTGGCGAGGCAGTGCATCGAGCGCGACTCCTATCCAATTTGAGCCGGGTTTGAGGCCTTGTACTCATCGAGCGATCCGACTGCCCGCGGCGCGGCGGCGCGAAACGAAAGCAGCTGCGCCACGATGGCCACTGCGGGAACCAGATAAACAACTGAACCGCAGACCCACATGAATGCGCCGGCTGCAACCTGGTCTTCAAGCGCGCCGAAGCCGAAGGGGCGGGGGATGAGGGCGTAACTGGGATAGAGGAGGCGGCCGGAGAAGCAGAGAAACGCGGAGACTCCGGTGTTGACCACGTCGGCGAGCAGGAGATAAGGAATCAGGATCCAGCGAGAGCGCAGCGGCCGGCTGGGCCACGGCTGGACGATCGGCCACCAGAACATCAAATTGGTGAAGAAGAAGCATG
>JASHSG010000129.1 GCA_030040935.1 Acidobacteriaceae bacterium
CACCGTTGCTGTTGTCGTCGAGAACGTCGGGTCGTCGACCAGGCTGCCCGATTGAATCTCAAAGTCGAGCGTATTCGAAGTGCCACCACCCGGGGCTGGCGACTGCACTGTGATCGCTGCGGTCCCCGGGGACGCCAAGTCGCTCGTTGGCACTGCTGCCTCGAGATAGTTGGCGCCCTCACTGGTAGTCGCGAGCGCGGAGGAGTTCCAATACACCGTCGAACCGGATACGAACCCCGTTCCGCTTACTGTCAGGTTGATGGTCCCATTGCCCGCGCTGATAAAGGCCGGCGTCAGGCTGCTCAGAACCGGTACCGGATTATTGGGAACGTTGATGGTGTAGGCCGCCGAGCCAACCACACTATTGCTGTCGCCACCAGCGACTGCAATGGCCTCAAGGGTCTCAGAGGATGAGACTGTGACTGGGTTGGTATAGGCAGTCGAGCTCGTGGTTGGCGTGGTTCCGTTGGTGGTGTAGTAGATAGCTGCGCCCAACGTCGCATCGGAGATCGTTACACTCTGGGCAGAGGTATAGGTGCCGGCAGGAGGAGCGAAAGTTGGGGTTGCTGCCTGTGTCACTGCCTGGGTGGTAACCTGGAACGTGCTGTTGCTGTTGAGGGTGCCACCGGCCGTGGTCACCTGAACGATTCCGGTAACTGCACCGGTGGGCACGGTCGCCTGAATCTCACTGTCAGAGACGACGTTGAACGTCGCTGGGGTTCCGTTGAAGCTAACCGTTGTCGCGCCGGTGAGGCTGTTACCAAGGATGGAGACGACTTCGCCTGCCGAACCGCTGCTGGGCACAACCCGAACGAACGGAGCGAGGCTTGTAGGCAGGCTGAAGACAATACCGTCACCATTTGCTCCGCCCGTGGGAGTGGTCCCATAAAGCACTCCGTTTGTGGCTTGGAAAAGGCCTCCCTCCACGCCTGCTCCCGTACCATTCGGCCCTGTGAAGCTGGCAAGCGCGGTGAATGTGCCCGCTGTCGTGAGTCTGAAAACAGTTCCAGCACCGGAATTTCCCCCGCAAGCTGTCGTGCCGTAGAGGTTCCCGTCTGTCGCCTGGATCAAAGTTCCATCCGGTACTGCGCCGTCCGATCCATCCTGGAAGTCATAGAGGGTTGTGAGGACTCCACTCGGTGTGATCCTGAACAACGTTCCGTTTCCGGCTCCGCCTCCGTTGTCGCACGGCGGACTGCTAATGTTCGCCCCGCCCAGAGCGGCTGCACCGTAGAAGTTGCCATCGGTCGCCTGCACGAGGCCCCCGTATGGCCCATATCCATCGCTGCATCCAGCAAGCGAGCAGAAGCTGTAGAGCGTGGTCAGAGTTCCTTGCGGGGTGATTTTAAAAATGGACCCATAGCCATTGCCGCCGGCAATCGTTGTTCCATATAAGTTTCCGTCTGCACCCTGTGTGATGGACTCAGGATATGAGCCGTCGGAGCAGTTGGTGCTGGAACAAAAAGTGTAAAGGGTCGAGAATGTGTTGTTCGAAGTAATTTGGAAAACGGTTCCGTCGTTATTGGCCCCTCCGAACGTCGTAATCCCGTAGGTGCTTCCGTTCGAGCTCTGCACCAAGGATCCAAAGGGAGACGCACCGTCGCCGCCTGAAAACGCGTGAACCTGGGTAAACTGGCCTCCGGTGCTCACCGCGAACACGGTTCCGCAGCCCACCTTTTGGTTGTTGTTGATGGTGCATTGATTGGGTCCACCCATAAGGGCCGTGCCGTAAAACAGCCCGTTGGCCGCGAGCGTCAAGCCGCTCACCGGATCACCGCCATCGTCGCAATTACTTTGCGAACAGAAACTGTAAACAGCGGTCAAATTGCCGGCGGGCGTAACCTGGAAAACAGCGCCGGAACCCTCAGCTCCTCCGTCTTCTGTGGTTCCGTAGAGATTGCCGTCCGGACCTTGCACCATCGATCCCGCAAAGGGCAGTTTCCCGTTTGCGCCGTTGAAATTTGCAACGGTAGTAAGAGTCCCTTGGCTAGCGGTCGTAATGGTATAAGCCGCTGAAGCCACCGAGCTGAGCGAATAGCCGCTTGCCATTGCAATGGCTTCGATAGTCTCAGAGGACGAAACGGTGATCGGACTGGAGTAAACTGTCGAGCTGGTCGTCGGTGTTGTGCCGTTGACGGTGTAGTAGATTGTTGCACCCGACGTTGTGTCGGAGATCGCCACCGATTGCGCGGAGCTGTACGATCCGGCCGCCGGCGAGAACGTCGGCGTCGCCGCTTGCAGCAGAGCATTGTTGATCGTATAGACCGCCGAAGCGTCTGCACTCTCGATATAGCCGCCGCTCGTGGTGTCGAGCGCGATGGCGTTTATGGTTTCGGTTGATGAGACGGAAATCGGCTCTGAGTACTTTGTTGACTTCACTGTGGGCGTGCTCCCGTCAGTGGTGTAGTAAATGGCCGCCGCTGAGTCGGTATCCACGATGGTGACCGATTGCGCAGAGCTGTATGTTCCCTGCGCAGGACTGAAAGTCGGTGCCGGGGTCGCAGTTGGCATGTACTCAAAACCATGCGAAATCTCGCTGGTATCCAGGTAGAAACCGACCACGGTCCCAGAGGCGTTCACGCCAAACACACCGCCTTGGATGGGAACGGTGGTGGACGTGGTCATGTTCGGAGGCGTGAACGTGGTAAATGATCCACTGCCGGTCAGGGGCAAATAGTAGACAAAGCCGTGTCCAAGACCTGAGGCATCGGTGTAGATTCCAGTAACATAGCTGCCGGTCGGATCGATGTGGATGGGGTATGTTCCACCATAGCCTATGCCTGTTTTTAGGCTGGTGGTATTTGCGCCAGGCGCATCAAATGATGTGGCTGTCGTGCTGCCCGCAGGAAGAATGAAGCCGTGCCGGACAAGGTTTGAGTCGATGTATGTGCCAATCACATCCCCCGCGGCATCGATACTTAAGGGAACGGTTCCGGACGAGAGGCCGCTATGTCCAGTAGCAAATGCACCGGGAGCATCGAATGAAGTGTAGTTCCCCGACGAAAAGATAAATCCATGGTTGGTACCGGCCGTGTCGACGTAATAGCCCGTGACCACGCCCGAGGTGTTGATGGCTATGGGTACTGTGCCCTCCTTGCTGTTATTGCCGAACTCGCCGGTCCCGGCGCTGGGGTCGTCGATCTCCGTAAACTTTTCGCTGGCAACGGAGTACAGAAAGCCGTGGTATTGAGAAGCAGTGTCGTATGTGCCCGTTGTGTAGAAGCCTGTGATCTGGCCGCTATCGTTAATGGCCATTGGAAATGTTCCGCGGCTCGAAGTCGCGGTTGGCGCGTTCGGGTCATCGAAGTCGATGGGAGTCGTACTCCCCGCCGGAAGCAAGAAGCCGTGATATGCATTGTTGCTGTCGGCGTAGGTGCCGACGACATCTCCTGCAGTATCGATACTTATGCCAGTTGTTCCTTGAAACCATCCTGACTGCGGGCTCAACCCGCTTTCGTTCAGTGCATCGAACGATGTGAATTTGCCACTGGCGTAGATAAACCCGTGTGCGACGCCTACTTGGTCTGAATATGTCCCTGTCATTGCGCCGGAAGCATTTACTGCGAATACGATCGTTCCTTCCATCGCACTGGTGCCCGCGCTCGGCTCGTCGATGGTAGTAATCGTGTAATTTCCGCTTCCTCCCATTTGCGCGAAAATGTGCGGCACCACATTGGTAAGCGACGGCGGCCCAAACATCCTCTCCCAGCCCTTCCAAATCCAGCGACCGGCGCTGGCCGAGGTCGTCAGCCACACAGCGGCTCCAGAGAGAAGGCTTCCCATAATCAGCAACACGGGAGCGGCTCGCCGCGCCCCATCCGCCAGCCAAATGGCGGCACGCGTTGCGATTTCGACGAAGTGGCTGCGAAACGATTTTTGACGCGTCATTGGTGGAGTTTCCTTCTCACTTCACTTAGTGGGCACGAGCCGATCGTTCTGACCGATTGATGAGCAACTCCCCGGCACAATACCGAAGAATCGCGCAGCCTCAATGTTGATTGCTCGGGCGCGCTTCCCTGCTGCCTGGGCCCGGGCGAGTTGCTTCCTGCCGTGGGTTACTGTTCGTGTTTCGCTGGGTTGATTACCAGCAGATGGGAATATGCAGGAGCTTGTCAGCGTTCTGGTTCGGCCCCAGGAGTATTCTCTTGGTGTTTAGCCGCGACATTTTTCCTGGCATGTTCCAGCTAAAACACTGAATTAGCGTTGGTTACACTGAAGCGGCAGCTTTTTTAACACCACATTTACTTGCTTGGGAACTATAGCCGGTCCCAGCCGTTCCCTAGGGTGGCAAATCAGGGCACAACGGAGGGCATTTCGGGGCCATCGCGGGCCCCAAGTTGTTCTTCCTCAAGGAGGTCGGCGGTCGTATACTTATCTCCTCCCTCAAAAAGCTTCTCCAGGGGCTCTTTCCTCAACGCAGGGTTAGGTAGGCGGCAGCGCCATGAACTCCCTTAGCAACGACATTGATCCGGTTGCAAATAGGCTTGGTGTGCTCGCGACCTGGAAGGGGATCGCTGCTCATTTTGGCTGTAATGTGCGCACCGCAAAACGGTGGGAACGGGAGCGGGGTCTTCCCGTGCATCGCGCGCCGGGGAAAAGGGGCAGCACCGTGTTTGCCCATGTCTCTGAACTCAACGCGTGGCTCGAATTGCGAAAAAAGGAGCCGGGGCTGGGCACGGATCAGGCGACGAGCGTGGCCTCAGTTCCGATTAACCGCTTCAAGCGGAACCATTTCCTATTCCCCATGAGTTCCTCTGCTGAGCATGCAGCAAAGCAAAGCTGGCTTTTCGATTGGAGGGCTTGGGCCCTTGCGGGGTCCATACTTCTAATCGCCCCGGCCGCTCTGTTCTGGAAGGCTCAGAGTCGTCGGACCGTTGCTGCAGGCGCCTCCACCCAAATCGACTCGTTCAATGGGAAGCCGCATGTTCCCGCTCCCGGAGCGGAGGAGTTGTTTTTGCGCGGGCGTTTTTTTTGGAATCTCAGAACTGCGGGAGGTCTCGCCAAAGCGATGGATGCTTACACGCAGGCGATCGTGGCGGACCCATCGTACGCTGAAGCTTATGCAGGCTTGGCTGAGACCTACGACCTGTTGCCGCAATTCGGTCAGGCTGATATGGAAGATTCTCTTAGAAAAGCAGAAGCGGCCGCTGACCGCGCGATCGTGCTGAATCCGAATCTTGCCGCCGCACATCGGGCCAAAGGTTTCGCCTTGTTCTATTGGGACTGGGATATCGCCGGCTCTGATGCGGAATTCCAAAAGGCTCTCAGGCTCGAACCAGGCTCCGCAGACACCCACCAGTGGTATGCCAGTACGCTGCAATGCAGGGGCGAGGGCACGGAAGCCGTGCGGCAAATTGACGAGGCCGTGCGGTTGCGGCCCATGTCCGCCGCCATCGCAGCCGACGCAGCTTATTTCCATGCGGATTTCGGTAATTTTGAATCCGGCGTGAGAGCTTTACGAGAGATCGAACAGACTCAGCCGACACTGGCTACTCCCGCAGATTTTTTGAGGAAGCTCGATTTCGCGGTAGGGGACTATCCGGATTACATCACCGATGCGCGCCGCTATGCCTCGATCACACGTGCTCGTGGCGACGAGGAGTTGGCCGGAGCAGCTGCGCGCGGTTGGGCTCGAGCAGGCAGAACGGGCCTGCTGGAAGAGCGGGCCCAAGCACTTAAGGCGGATTTCGACCGCGGTCACGAGCAGGGTTTCCAGCTGGGCGAGACCCTGTTGATGCTGGGCGAACCGAAGAAAGCCCTAGCATACTTCAATGCAGCTCTCGATCAGCATGCAATCGAGCTCATCACGATGCAGGCCTGTCCGTGGGCAAAGGGACTTTCTCGTGATCCTGGCTACGCATCACTCTTCGCGCAGATTCACGCGCGTTTGCACGACAGCGGCACGGATAACCTGACGGCCGTTCCAATTTCACGCCAGTTACCGTTGCGACCTATACATCTGCAAGCAACCGGAATGCCCGAGACCGGGACGCCTACACTTGTAACATTGGATAGCGCGCAAGCCACGAAGCGGCAGATGCTGTTCCACTAATATAAGCACTTGCGCCGCGCCAAGACTCCCTCCCTGCGCGAAAATGCGTTGCCTTTTGCTGTCCTTCGCCAAAATTCCATCCGTCAGTCTTTTTATAACTTTCCGGTTCAGAGACCGATCTCAAGGTTCAGAAGAGCCTTCGGCCGGTATAGGCCTCGGCCCGGTTTGACCTGAAAAAATAGGCGAAACCGCCTAGACCAACAATCTGCTGATTACTGGCCTGATCGTAATCTTGGCGGGTCACAAGACCCAGAATAGGCTGACGATGTTCCAGAGGATCCTGTCAGGCAACGTCACCTGTCGCCGAGGCCGCTGCTGGGTCATGACCGAGAGTTGTTGCTGCAAGGCTAGGTTTCCAAGCAGGAGATCGCGCTGAGAACGGAAGATCCAAGTGTAAAAGGCGACGGCAACGCCCAATGTTCGGCAAATTAACTTAAGATCGCGCGAGATTGGTCTAGGAACCCATCGCACTCATTTCAAACAAGATCGGAGTTCTTGCGAGGCGCATGTACTGTTCAGCGCAAGTGTATTCTCTTGCCCGCACCCACGCCCATCGAAATCAGTCCGCAGCTCGCTTAAGTCACGGGTACAATTTCGCTGGCGCGATGTCGGGCGATTCTTCTCCGGCCTGCACCATCAATTCTTTAAGTTGATCGCGCAAGTTATCGGCAGTCTCGCGATACTCCTTTCGTCCGGCGAGATTCACCAATTCGTTCGGGTCATTACGTTGATCGTACATCTGATATTCGTGATAGTTCTCGCTCGTTGGCTGGTCCTTTGCGCCCGTCGGATCCGCAATGCAATAGGTCCAGTCTTTGGTTCGAATTGCGCGGCCAGTCATGGACTCACTGATCTGAATCAATTGACGGTTTGGCCAGCTATTCCTCGCGTCGGCGTCACGCAGCAGCGGCAGGAAGCTCCGTCCCTTCATCGATTCCGGCACGGCTACTCCTGCGGCATCGAGCAGCGTGGGCGCGATGTCCACGATGCCGACCAGTTCCTGAATCTGCCTTGCATTTTCGAATCCCGGGCCGTCAATCAGTAGTGGGACCCGCAGGCTGCTGTTATGTGTGCTGCGCTTGTATTCTTGGTTGCGCGTCATGAAATGGCAACCGTGGTCGCTCATAAAGACGAAGATCGTGTTGGCCGCAAGGCCCTCATCGTCGAGAATCTTCCGCACACGACCCACCGAAGCATCGATGCTCTCGCAAGCCCCGTAGTAGTCAGGCAGTTGCTTGTGCCAATCACCGGGAAAGCTACGCAGGTCTGCGGGCACAAATGCATCAATAAACCGATCAGCAGAACCTTGCGGTCCAACCATGCGTCCCAGATCGTTCTGCTGGTGCGGCTCGAGCTGAGAGATCATGAGCAGAAATGGCTTCTCCTGTTTTTGCCGCAGAAACTTTTCCGCACGATCGGTAATGAAGTCCACGCGATACTCGCCCTTGAACGTAATCGGATTCCCATCGCGATCCCAGATCGTGCCTTCATAGGGATGACTGGATGCCTCCAACGCATTCGCCGCTTCCCAGAAATCGTCGAAGCCACCGCGAAACTCGGGTTTCACCGGGCCGCGTCCTCCGCCTTGCGCCTCCGATCCCGGTGCCATGTGCCACTTACCAATGTAATTCGCCGTATATCCCGCCTTGCGCAGCTCTGTAGCCAGAGTCTGCAAGTTTTGCTTGATCCCAAGGCCGTTGTGCCACACACCAGTTTCCGTCGCGTACATGCCGGTAATCAGTACAGAGCGCGAAGGCGCGCAGACCGGCTGATTGGTCACCGCGTGCATAAAGCTCGTTCCCTCCGCGGCTAGCTTATCCAGATTTGGCGTGCGCGTGGAGCTATTCAGCCCGTTGGCACCAACAAAGTCCCAACGAAACTGGTCGGAGTGGTAGATTACTATGTTTGGTTTGGTACCGGGTGTGCCTGAATCACTCACCTGATTCGCTTTCGGCTGCTGGCCGTGCGGCAGAGCGGCCGCCACACCAGCTTGTGCGGCGGCAGCAGCAGTTCCAATAAGAAACTTGCGTCGATTGACAGTCATTCATGACTCCGATGGAGATTCCCAGTTTCAAAAGTAATACTTCAGGCTTAACTGAATCTCACGCGGATCATTTGGACTGTCCCGCGTAGAACTGATCGAGGCAAAAGTGTTTGGCGTGGTAAATGTCAGATTTCCCGGCTGAGAGAAGTTGGGCGTATTGGTTAAATTGAAGACCTCGGCTCGAAACTCAAAATACGATTCCCTCGGTGCAGGCAATTGACGGAAAAGGGACAAGTTTAGCCGGCGATAGGGCGGCCCGCTTACCTGCGTGGGACTTCCACCAAGGTTGGCTGCACTCGCCGACGTGGCTGTAGCTGCTGGAGGATTCGCGAACGCGGATGGGTTTAGAAATTGCTTCGCATTGTGGCTTCCCGCGTACGGATTCTGCCCTGCAACTTTCAACGCGTTGCAACCCAAACCGGCTGCGTTGGTCGTCGTGCAGGCGATTGTCAGCGGCTGGCCATCCTGCGCGGTAAGAACCCCGTTGATCGACCATCCACCTCCAATCCACGCTGCGGGCCCCGAATTCAGCCAGCGCAGGTTCTTGCCGAACGGAAGTTTTTCGGTTCCGCTTACATGCACGATGCGGCTCGCGTTGATGTCGCACAGGCCGTAATCAGCGCCAATGCCCATTCCTGGCACATACGGGGCGCGATAGCTTCCTATATTGTTATCCAGCATATCGCGTGTATCTCCAAGGCACTTCGACCAAGTAAGGTTTGCCAATAGACTGAAATCTTGGCTGAAGCGGTGTTCCGCGTTCAATTGCAGGCCGTTGTAGTCAGTCTCACCAGCGCGCGCGATAAAAGTCCCGCCGGTGGCAAAGTCCGGAAAGAAGGAATTCGCCTTGTAATTCGCCGAGGGCGGCAGAATGCTGTCGACTGTATTTGTACCGACTCCGCCAACCTGGACGTGCCTCGATTCGGTCCCTACATATCCGATGTCAAGAACCGTGTTTGGCGTAAGTTGATATTGAAGCTGCAGGTTGTAAGCCTCTGCATAGGAAGTCTTCGCGTTTCGCGGCTCCCCAAGGAGCGTCAGGCTTGTGTTGGACGAAGTAGCTGCTGCTGCTGCAGTCAGTGGCACGTTCAGAAGGCCATTTTGCAAAGTGCCGACCGAATTATTCGCCGTCAATGGCGTCACAGCATTTGCATCGCTATAGGACGACGTGATCTGGAAGGGAAAGTTAACGTAGTTGCTGACGCTGAGCCCGTGGTTCTCGTTGCCTTGGTAAAAAATACCGAAGCCGCCGCGGAGCACGAGCTTAGACCGTGGCTGAAAAGCAAAACCCAGGCGTGGAGCAAAGTTCCTTTTCTGTGCCAGCACCAGGCTGTTGCCGTTGATCGGGGTAACTACGATGTTATCCTTCGCCAATAATGCCAGAATTGCAGCCGGTTCGTTTGCAAGCTGCGATTGTGGAATATAGAGCCTGGAGATGTCATCTGAGGTCGTACCAGTTTGCGCCGGCACCACATTTGCGAAGCGGCCATTTGCTTCCTCTGGTGCGCCGATGAAGTCCCAGCGCAGCCCGAGGTTGAGCGTAAGATTCTGCAGTGCGCGCCAGTTGTCCTCGACGTACGCGCCCACGTATGGCCGGACCAGCCGAAATGCCGGAGGAAAGTTCGATGCGCCGACTGAGTTTGCCGCACCCACGTTATTGATGCCATTAGGCACCGTTGCGGCTTCGGGGTTGAGGACAAACTGCGCCCGGTCAGTGGAACTGTCTGTCGAATTCACAACTGAGGTGTAAATCCCGCTATTGCCGAAGCTGCCGCGCGAAGTTGTGGGAGTGAGTGTCGGAAAGACGATATATTGATATTCACTTCCAAGCCGGATCTGATGATGGCCTTTATCGATCGAGAGGTTTTCCGAAACCTGAAAGATATCACTCGCTTTACTGCTGGGTGTAGTGCCCGGTCCTCCCATTGAGGAAAGAATGCCGAAGCTCAATGTCGGCAAGCCGCCATTGGTTGGGATTTGCGGAATCCCCTGAATTCCATACTGGGCGGGAATGCCAAGCTGGTTGGCATCGACCTGTATGCGCAGATCGGCGACGCGGCTGTAACCGGCGCGAGTTTCCAGCACCAATTTCGGCGTGAAGATATGGGTCTCACTAAGTGCCTCGTTTTGTGACTCCGTCCAGCCCGTGCCTGGGCGCGACGGTCCGCCATCGGCGACCCCGGGAAATGGGCTGGGCTGAAACTGGCTGTTATAGACGTAGCTGTATCGGGCAAAGGCTGAATCATTACTACTGAAGACCTCGTCGAAGCGCGTGTCAAAGCTATTGATACTCGTCGTTGCGTTGGGGCTGGTGGTGTAGTTGTTTGTAAGTGCGCTTGAGGTAGGTGAGGGATAAAGGTCAAGCAGTGCCACCGCGGCTGAATTGATGCGCGCCGATGGCAGCTGATTCAGGAGAGCTTCTGCTGCGGAGGTATTGAAGTTCTTCACGCCGCCAATGGAACCCAAATAGAATGGATCGCGCACGTCGCCGGTGCCCGTTGCGGTCAGGCCGGTCACCGGATCAATCTGGTTCGCCGTGACGGGTCTGCTGGTCGCAGGGTCGAACACGGTTCCGCTCGGAAACACGCGCCCAAGCAGGTCCGTCCGTGTCCCGCTTTGCAGGGCAATTAGATCCTGCAGGTTCGTAAACCCACTCGTGTTCTCGGCAAATGTGGGCACCGTTTCGGTATACGTTTTTCCTTGGACCACTTGTGTTCCCTGGTAGTCGACGAAGAAGAAGCTCCTGTTGTGGCCGTTGAGAACATGCGGGATGATGATCGGGCCGCCCAGCGTACCACCGAATTGATTCTGCCGAAACTCCGGCTTGCGCTGCGTACTCAGAACGAAGTAATCCTTCGCGTCAAAGAAATCGTTGCGCAGAAACTCCCACAGATCCCCGTGAAAAGCATTCGATCCGGACTTGGTGGTCACATTGAGAACGGCGCCGGCGGCGTGGCCGAACTCCGCAGAATAGTCGCTTGTCTGCACGGTGAACTCGCGCAGTGCGTCTGGTGGAGGCAGAACGACAAACTGGGACTGGTTGACCAGGTCGGCGATGGCAACGTTGTCATCCATGCCGTCGAGCAGATAGTCGTTCTGTGTGCGCCGCGATCCGTTAGCCGTGAACGACCCACTCGCTTGCAAGCCGCGACTGTCATTCTGTGCGATGGTCACTCCAGGTGATAGCTGCGCGAGGAATACCGCATTGCGCCCGTTCAGTGGTAGATCGACAATCGCCCGCTGGTTCACCAATTGCTGCAGCGAAGATGATTGCGTTTCGAGGATCGGGCCGGCAGAGGTCACTTGCACTTCCTGCGTGACCTGACCGATTTTCAGTTTTGGATTGATTTCGAGATGTCCCTGCACGGTGATCTCAATATGTTGCTCAATCAAAGTCTCGAAGCCCGGCTTTTCGACGGTCAGCGTATAGCTGCCGATTCGCAGGGGACTGATTATGTAGCCGCCATCCGGTCCCGACACCTGCGAGCGCGTGCGGCCCGTAGCTTCGTCTTTCACGGTGAGGTTGGCGCCAGGAACCGAAGCTCCCGATGAATCTTGTACCGTACCGACGATGGATCCGGTGTCGACTTGCGCCCGGGCCCCTACTGCGAATGAGGCCACAAGAAGGAGAATGACAAAGCAAAGGGCTCTCGCTCGAGCTTTAATAAGCAAAACGCGGACGATCGCTTGCGAAGAAGTGAAATGAAGAAAAGGAATTCTGCTCACGTCGATGTCCTCTCAGACCTCCGGTGGCGGAGGCATCAAAAATTGCAATTTGAGTCAAGTCCGCTTTCTCAGACATCCCGGACGGCTTGAGATGTCGAAATCTGGCAGAGATCTATTGGGGCGGACACAGCTAGCCACATTTCGCAAGGAGGGTGGCACAGGACACCAAGACACACTCATTCCCGCCCATGCCAATTGGAGCTTACGTGCGAGCCTAATTCTGGCAATTACGAATAAGCCTCGGCGCGCTCCCGTTTGTACACGGAGACACTTGCGAATTGGGTGCCCAAATAGGGCAACTCAATGTTCAGGAATTGTCTTGGTGGGAAATGCCGTCAGCTACATCGACAGCCGAAAAAGCGCGCGTGATGCGCGATGAAATCGCCAGAGAAAGGTGATAAGCGAATATTCATAATCGTCTTATACCACAGATCGGAGTCGAGCTGCCAATTTTTTTACTTCCGAGCATGCTCGAAAGCCGGGCTCTCACGACCTCGGAGATTGCCCATGCGTCGATTTTCCGGGCCTAAGTTGCGTCCAAGCCCAGTCCATCACGTTGGCCGGGGGCCGACGAGCAGCCAACTCCCCAGCCATGAAGCGCATGTATGGATCGATGTGGCGAAAAAACATCTTGTAGCCGGCACAAAGATAATTGAGCCCGGGCTCCCCATCCGGGGTAGTAAGGAAACGGTGCTTTGGGCATTCCCCGTTGCAAGCGAAGCGCACGTCACACTCGCGGCAGTATTTGGGGAGCGTGGACGCCTTGGCCTCGCCGAAACCGTGCTGCTTCTCTGACTCAACGAGGGATCTGAGCGGGGCCTCCATGATGTTGCCTAATCGGTTTTGCGGGTACACGAAGTGATCGCAGGAATATAAGTCGCCGCCATGCTCGAGGGCCAGTGCAGCCCCACATGTGCGACGAAAAACGCAAATGCTGGCCTCCATCCCAGCCCACATCTCCAGGCATACGTCGAAAAGTTGCACATAATATTCGCCCACGTCATGCCGCACCCATTCATCGAAGACCGCGCAAAGAAACCGACCGAACTGCAGCGGCTCAACTGACCATGGCGCCACTTGAGCTGCTCCCGTAAATTCGGGGGAAATCAGCCGTAATCCTTCTGCAGTCACCTGGTGGGCAATTCGCTCAGCAATCGGAATAAATTGCATGTACACGCTGCCAATGTCCTTCAGAAAACGATAGACATCAAGCGGAGAATCGGCGTTGGAGTGATGCAGGGTGGTGAGAGTATTGAAGTCAACGTCGTGACGTTTCAGCGTTTCGATCCCGCGCATCACTCGATCGAAAGTTGGCTGGCCTCCTTTGTCAACGCGAAAGGCGTCATGCAGTTCTCGCGGCCCGTCAATTGAAATGCCAACCAGAAAGCGATTCTTACGCAGGAACTCGCCCCAATCGTCGTCCAGCAAGACACCGTTGGTCTGGAACGCATTCGAAATCCGTTTGCCATCAGCATATTGCTCTTGAAGGTCGGTCACGCGCCGGAAATATTCCACGCCCAGGAGCGTCGGCTCGCCACCCTGCCACGCGAAGTTTATCTCCGGCGTGTCATGCGCTTCAATGTACTGGCGGATGAAATTCTCCAGAACGTCTTCGCGCATGGCCCATTTCTCAGCTGTCGGGTAAAGTGATTCCTTTTCCAGATAAAAACAGTATTTGCAGTCGAGGTTGCAGATCGGTCCGATCGGTTTGGCCATTACGTGAAAGGTAGGGAAGTTCATTCGACGCCTTGGGAGCGGCTTGATGTGGATTCCGCACGACGATTATATCCAAACTTCAGGTTTCGTCATTACGAACTCCTTACCGAACATAGAAGAAGCCTGTCCTGCGTCAAAGCTCCATCCAGGTCGAAATGGACCAAATGCTTAAGCTAGCGAGCGGCTCCAAATCCAATTTTCTTGCGCGGAAAAAACGTCCACTGACAAGGCACTGCCATACACTGCTGCTGCATAGCAAGCTTTTCCACGAAGAGATTGCAGCGGTGGACTTGCGCTGTAAATGGCCATCAAGATCCGCAAGGACCCAAAACGCCGTGCCGCATTACGGTGGCACCGTCGTGACACTTGCCCATTTGGCACCCAATTCAACACTCTGTCCTTGCTGGTCTCCGCCTATGCCGAATCTCTGGTAAAGACAGATGATATTGGCCAGGGAATCTCTCGCCTCGGGAGTCGGGAAAAGACCGACCTCGACCTCGCCGGAGTTCGAGTTACACTCGTAAACGCCTTCGCAATAGAAAAGCAATTCTCAAAGGCAGAAGCGCAGTTGCGCATTGCGTCCCAAATCAATCCTACTGATAGGGATGCGAAACTTGATCTTGCGGATACGCCGATTGCTCTCGATCAAAAGGATGAAGCCTGGTCATTGCTCAGGGAGTTAGCGCAACAGCTCGGAACGAGCGATCCGAAAATCTATTTTTCAGCTCAGAAAGCTTCAGGTCGATCTCGTGGACATGAGCGCCGCGACCAGAAACCTGGAGAGCGCTGCCAAATTGGCGCCCGACGACGATGCCATCTGCCTCGAGCTCATAGAATCCTGCCGTCGCAGAGGCGACGCCGTACATGTCAAGGAGTGAATAGCTGCGGAATGCACAACGCCGGCAAAGAGTTTCCGTGGGGCCGCTTCATTTCCACCATGATTTCCGTTGTGGTGGTTGGGAAATAC
>JASHSG010000130.1 GCA_030040935.1 Acidobacteriaceae bacterium
ATCCACCGCAAAGATTCGTGGTAGACGCCGAAAAGGGGCTCGAAGTTGCGCAACGAGTGGAAGAGAAGAGCATCGTTCTCTTAAAAAACAGCCGGACGGTGCTGCCGATTCTTCCCTCCAAGGTCCGCAGCATTGCGGTGATCGGGGGCCATGCGGACGTCGGCATGATCTCCGGCGGAGGATCCGCGCAAGTTGACCCCCCAGGCGGCAACGCCATCATGCCCCCTGGCAAAGGCGCGACCCACTGGCAAGATCACATCTGGTTCCCCACTTCCCCGCTTCAGGCGCTCCGCGATAAGCTGCCGAACACGAGAATCACATTCGATTCGGGCGCCGATCTGGTCTCGGCCGCAAAACTTGCCCGCACTTCTGATCTCGCCATCGTTTTCGCTTATCAGTGGGAGTCGGAAGGCATGGACCTTCCCAATCTCTCGCTTCCCGACAATCAGGACGCGTTGATCGACCGCGTGGCCGCAGCCAATCCTCGCACCGTCGTCGTCCTTGAAACCGGCAGCGCCGTCACCATGCCCTGGATCGACAAAGTCTCCGCCGTCGTTGAAGCCTGGTACGCAGGCAGCTCAGGACACAAGGCCCTGGCCAACGTGCTCGTCGGTCAGGTCAATCCATCTGGCAAGCTGGCCATCAGTTTTCCTAAGGGTGAGCAGGACCTTCCCCATTCCGTTATTCCACCCCTGCCGCCGCATACGCGCGGCCAGGGCGCCGATCCCGTCAATGCCGGTTCGCCGGTCGCAAGCTACTCCGTCAACTACACCGAAGGCGCCGAGGTCGGCTACAAGTGGTACCAGACCCAGCACAAAATTCCACTCTTTCCCTTCGGCTTTGGCCTCTCCTACACCACCTTCGCCTATTCCGGGCTTACCGTTGACTCCGCCGCCCGCACCGCCCGCTTCACCGTCCGCAACACCGGCACGCGCTCGGGCGTTGAAATCGCCCAGGTCTACGCAACGCCTCCCTCGGGCGCCGACGAACCTTGGCAGCGTCTCGCTGGATTCGCGCGCATCTCGCTCGCACCCGGCAAATCGCAAGCCGTCACCGTCTCCATCGATCCGCGCGTCCTCCAAACCTTCAACGATTCCGACGAAACCTGGAATCTCCCAGCGGGCGCTTACACAATCCTCGTCGGCTCTTCCTCTGCCAACACGCCCCTCAAAGGCAGCCTTCTCATTGGTTCGCGTGCTCCGTAGGGTTGAATCCCCCACCCCGCCGCCGCATCTGTAGAATTGATCTCTGGGTCCTTCAGGTCGGTCCGCACTCGCCGCAATTCGTCCTCCAGAGAGGTCTCATGAATCGTCCGCATCGTCTCATCGCCGCTTTGGCCGTCATCGGCCTTTGCGTCATCGCGTCCACTCTCATCGTCTCCGCAGCCTCGAGTCCCGCCGCTAGCTCTGCCGCCGACTCTTCCACCGGGCACGTCGTCCTCACCGGCCAGGACGCATTCACTGACGCGGCCCACGAGTCTCCCGGCACACGCCGTCACCTCACCGTTGCCGACTTACCCGAGCCCATACCCGAGCAGTCCGTCGACAACGGCCCCACCGTCGTTCCCCGCCCCGCCACCGCGTGGCCCATTGCGCCCAAGGGATTCAAGGTTGAGCTCTACGCCACCGGTCTCGACAATCCCCGCCTCATCCGCTTTGCCCCCAATGGCGACCTGTTCCTCGCCGAAAGCGCCACCGGCAAAATCAAGGTCTTCCGCGGCGTCGACGCCGACGGCAAACCCAGGCAAGTCTCCGTCTTTGCCACCGATCTCCACCAGCCATTTGGAATCGCCTTCTATCCTCTGGGCCGCAACCCCAGGTGGATTTACATCGGCGATACCGACCAAATCGTCCGCTTCCCCTATCACAACGGCGACCTCACCGCCTCGGGACCCATGGAGAACCTCACCGATCTGCCTGGTGGCGGCCGCCTCCGCGGCGGAGGCCACTGGACCCGCGATCTGGCCTTCACCCTCGACGGCTCCAAGCTCCTCGCCTCCGTCGGCTCGCACTCCAACGTCGACGACGCCGATACGCATCCTGAAGAGTTCCACCGCGCCGATGTGCTCGAGTTCACCCCTGAAGGCAAATTCATCGAGGTTTACGCCTGGGGCATTCGCAACTGCGTCGGGGAAGCCATCAACCCAATCACAGGCCAGCTCTGGTGTTCCACCAACGAGCGCGACGCCCTCGGCAACAACCTCGTCCCCGACTACATCACTCATGTCGAAGAGCACGGCTTCTACGGCTGGCCCTGGTGGTACATGGGTCCGCATCAGGATCCTCGCCATGAAGGCAAGCATCCCGAGCTTCGTGAAAAAGTCATCACGCCCGACATTCTTCTCGAGCCGCACTTCGCCTCGCTCGAGCTCACCTTCTACCAAGGCTCGCAGTTTCCCGCTGAGTTTAAGGGTGACGGCTTCGCCTGCGAGCACGGCTCATGGAACCGCGCCCAGCGCGCCGGCTACGAAGTGATTCGCCTGCCCATGCATAATGGCCGCGCCACCGGCGAATACGAAGACTTCCTCACCGGCTTCACCGTCGGCAATGGCGACGGCGATGTCTGGGGACGCCCGGTCGGCGTCGCGGTCGCGCCCGATGGCTCGCTCTTCGTCTCTGACGACGGTTCGCGATCCATCTGGCACGTCATCTACACCGGCAAGTGATCTTGCTTTCGCACGATGCGGCTGCTCCAGGTTTCGCTTCTGAGACCTGGGATCCTACTTAATCCACTTGCCAAGACACTGGCGCCCGTTCTGAAGTTCGCTGTGAAGCGAACTTTAGAACCTGGCACATCCCGGTGCCGCCTCTCTGCTCACTTCTTCATTCCCGCCAGCACTGCGCCTGCGTCCGCGTCCTCAAGGCACGGAGTGACCTCGATTGGTATAAATTCCGTCCACTCCGCGTACCACGCGTAGAGCGCCTTCGGATCAGCGCTCTCGGCCACGGCAAATCCTTTGCCGCTCATTCCGTGCCAGCGCCCAAGCAGCGTCACGCCCCCCGGCGGCAATCCGCCCGTCTTCATGAACCGCTCCGACGCCGCGTTATACGACGCCTGCGGCAGACTCCAGCTCACAATAAATTTCATGTGTTCTCCTGTCTTTTGGGAGAGTATTCGTTTCTGTCATGCGCCAGCAGGGTGTCCGTAGTCCTAACTTTGGGAGCTGGGATCGCGCGAGCCTCGCCGGGGTGCGACCGCCCTGAAGATCGCTGCACTTGGCGATCTTCAGGGTGGGTTATCTGCCTCCGCTGGCCCCGTCGGCTCCGCTGCGCCTACTTGTACACTCCGCTCCCCTTCAGCAGCTCATCGCGATGCTGGCTGTAGTCGACAAACGCATCGAATGTCGGGCCGATCAGCGGGTTGTCCTTCTCCGACCCCAGAATCGCTGCGCGCACCGTATCCATGCCTTCCGGCTGCGGTGTGACGAAGACGATCGCAAACATCCCCGGCGCATCCGTGTGAATGGCCTCGGTGTCAACCTCGTATTCCAGAATCGTCCCGTCGGCCAGCAGCTTCTCCATCTCCGGCACAACCAGGGTCTTGCTCAGCGTCTCCACCGCATCGTCCGGTGCGTCCTTCTTCAACTGGTACATCATCACATAGACGTACGCGCCCGTGTACGCGCCCGGCTTCCAGTTGTAATAGTGGCTCACCAGCACCAGGTCCCAGTGCTTCGTCGGGTTCAACGAGTGCGGCGAATTTGAATAGTCCAGCCCTCTCAGCTTATCGAGAACCTTCAGCAGTCCCGCCAGCGACGTCGCCGACCACCAGGCGTCGTGCGACTCGCCGTCCAGCGTGTGCACCATGTTCACATCGTTTCCATAGCCCACAATCGTTCCATCGCCGAGCGCCGCGTCGAGAATTGTCTTGTCCGCGGCATTGATCTTGGCTATGTCAGCTCCCCAATGCTCGGGCGGAATCTGCCAGTTCGCCACGTACGAGTACATGGGCGGTTTCTCCTTGACCTCCGTCGCCTGCGCGCCCGATGGGACTGCGCTCATCGCAAATGCAGCGACGCCGCACAAACCTGTGAAGACACTCCAAGCCGTCCTGTTCATCTGGTTTTCTCCTGTCTGGATTTAGTCAGCAATGCTCAGGGGAATGTCTGACCACGGAAAGTCTACCGCAGCCCGCTCGGGTGCTCACTATAAATTATTCGCGACTATTGGATAACTGCGGTTTCGACCCCGTGCTTTATTTCGCTCCAGCGGTTTGGAAATCCCGCTGCTGCAGGGACGGCCGCGATGCTGGGCCGATCAGCCAGGACGTCCAGCAAACCGAAGAATTCGCCGGCTGGTACGGGACGCCCATAGAGCCAGCCCTGACCATAGATCTTTAGATTGTCGGTGGAAAAGTAACTAGCCTGCCCGGGCGATTCGATCCCTTCGACCACCACGGCAAGATTCAGGTTGCGCGCCATGGCGATGATCTGCGGGAGAATCGCAACCGTCACCGCGTCGGTTCCAATGGCCCTCGTGAAGGCTTTGTCGATCTTGATGGAATCGACGGAAAGGTACAACAGATATGAAAGGTTTGAATAACCCGTCCCGAAATCGTCAATCGAGATGCCGAACCCCATGCGGCGGAGCAAGCGGATCGACTCCAGGGCGTCTTCTTGATTGGCCGCCGACGTTTCCGTCACCTCCAGGGTCAGGCTGCTCGGCTGCACATGCGCTTCCTTGACCACCTTCTCGATCATGGGCAGAAACTGGGGATCGATCAGGTCCGCTGCCGCGACGTTGATGTTAAGCCGGAAGTCGGGAAGCTTGTTGCATACCTCGCGAAATTCCTTCAAAGCCCGCCGAAAAACCAGGCTTGTGACTGAACCAATAAAACCGTGCTGCTCCGCGGTCCTGATGAATTCACTGGGGTTGACGGAGACCCCATCCGGTCTCGTCCACCGCGCCAGCGCTTCCGCGCCGACAATTCTTCCCGTCGCCAGATTGACGATCGGCTGATAGGCGATCTGAAGCTGATCGTGCGCGACTGCGTGCTTCAGCTGTCGATCGAGCGAAAGGCTGCGGCGGCGAAGGCTGCAAAGAGTCATCCCGATGAAAACGCCGGCGACTCCGCAGGCCAGGGTTGTGCCTCCAATAAAAGCGAACTCTCCGCGCCTTGCGTCGTCCACGCCCACTGAAGCAGTCACGCAGCGCGACATAATCGGCGAACAATGGCTGGCGACGATCGTGCCTCCGCGGCTCGCCACTTCGTCGCCCGCCTGGTCGGAAGACGATTCCGGCGAGCCTTCATCGGACGATGCCGGAGCTCCTGCCGGATAGGGATAGATTGCCAATTGTACCGGCAGCCGCCCATCGGGTTCTGGCAAATGCGACCCAAGAACCACAAATGCAGTGCCGCGCTGAATTCCCGTCCGCTTCAGGTCTTGATCTTGCATGGGTTCGAGATTGCTGTAGATCACGGTGCCGTCCGGCTGAGCTTGCCCCGCTTTGAATTGGCGGATCGGCCGCGCCGACCGTCCCGCGGTTGCGGAGCACTCAATCGACCCTCTTTGAATCCGGCCCGCATCCTTCAGATAGTTCGAACGAAAAACCAGCTCTCTAAGATTGGACAGCTCAGCTTCTGAACAAGCCGGGCTCGCAGCGTGCTGCATCGTATCCAGAACAGAG
>JASHSG010000131.1 GCA_030040935.1 Acidobacteriaceae bacterium
CGTGTTCGCGTCCACAAACGTCGTCTGCACCGTCCCCGTCATGCTCATCCTGCCCGTGCAGCTCAGTTTGGCCGTCATACCGGTCGGCGTCAGCTCAACATTGGTCACCTGGCACTGCGCGTTTTGTGGATTGCTGTACGGTCCTCCGTACTTATCGATCATCGCCTGCGTCACGCAAACATCCTGCGTGTGCGATCCCATTTGCGGCATGTTCGGCATTCCGCTCATGCTCATGCTGCTGGTCACTTCCCAAAGGCCGGCTTTCCGCTGCCCTTGCGCGCTCACTGCCATCGCCATCAAACAACAGCCCACCACCATCCAAATCCGGGTCCTGCTCATTCTTCCTCCTGGTCGCGCGCTGCCAGTGCCGGGCGCGTGTTACGAATCTAGCGCAATCATTCGCTCTGTGGATACATTATTTTCCTGCCCTTTGTGGATGCTGTCGGGCTCCCCGCCCATCTTGTCACTGCACCGGCGAACCGCCGGCCCTATCCACCGCCATCGAGCCGGACTGCGCCTCCTGATTTCCGTCTACTGCGGCGCCGGGCCGCG
This sequence comes from Acidobacteriaceae bacterium, assembly GCA_030040935.1. Taxonomy (GTDB): domain Bacteria; phylum Acidobacteriota; class Terriglobia; order Terriglobales; family Acidobacteriaceae; genus Telmatobacter. Next base: position 553 of record JASHSG010000131.1, read on the forward strand.
AACTACCTGCACCAGGTTGCCCGTGTCGATCTCCTTCGCAAACGCATTCTTGACATCCTCGGCAGTCAGCGCCATGTACTTCTTCGCCGCCAGCACTGGCTCGTCGAGCGGCAGTCCGATCTCGGCGCGTCCCAGTAGTCCGCCCGCAACCGCATCCTCGCTCGATTCGCTCAGCGGAATCTGCCTCAGCATCATGGCCTTGGCCTGAAGCAGTTCCGCGTCTGATACATCCTGCGTTCGTATCTGATCCAGATCGCGCACGATGATCGCGCGGGCCTTCGAAACGTTCTGCGGGTCGCAACCGTACTCAACCGAGTAGCTTGCCCTGCTCTTCGATGCATTCAGGCTTGCGTCCACGGAATAGACATACCCGTTTACCTGGCGCAGATCGTGGTAGAGGCGCGTGGCATAGAAACCTCCGCCCAGCACATGGTTCGCCAGCTCAAGCGGGTAGTAGTCAGGATCGAAGCGATTCAGGTTCAGCTGCTCGGCCAGCGTCACCTGGTCTTGCACGCTCTCGTTGTCTGGCACGTTCACCGCCGAAGGCTTGTTCTCGGGGACGGGCGGCAGTGTCGTGTTAGGCGTCGGCCCCGATGCTTTCCAATCTCCAAACCACTTCTCGACTACCGCCCTTGCCTCCTCCGGCGTTACATCGCCTATTACCACGATGGTGGCCAGGTCGGGCCGCACTGTCTCCGCATGGTATTGCTTCAACTCGTCGAGAGTGAGCTTCGAAACCGTGTCTGGCGTAGCTTGGCGCAGAATTGGGTCGCCGGCGGGAACCAGCGCGATATCCAGCGCGCGCGTCGTGCGGTAGCCCGGGCTCTCCATATTGCCCGCGACATACCGGGCCATTTGGCCGCGCGTGATCTCAAAAGCCTGCTCCGGGAGCGCGGGATGCAGCTCGTTGTCGGCCAGCAATTGAACGCCGCGCGAGAAGTACTCCTTCAATACGCTCAGTGAGAACTGGAACCCCGCGCTTTCGTTAGCCGCGATGTCGTCCAGCGCCTTTTGAAACGCGAGCCGGTCCATCGACTCAGTCCCATAGGAGTAGAGCTCGCCGAGCACGCTGCCCATGCCTTCTTCGCCGCTTGGCGTTTGCAGGTCGGAGTTGTGCTCGATCAATCCCGTCAATGTCACCGTCGGGCTGGTCCGGTCGGTGCGCACAATCAGCCGGATTCCGTTCGGCAGCTTCGTGTCCGATACCGCGATCGAATCGCTGGGTATTTGAATTGTGGCCAGCGGACCCGCCGCCCAATCCGGCAGCACTACTGGCTTGGTGGGCGCCGAGGTCACCTGCTCCGCGCCTCCGAACCCTTTGGCCGCTACCGCTGCGCCGCTGGGCGCCGGCTTCAATATGGCCGAAATCGTGCTCACATTCGACAAATACTGCTTTGCAACTCGATTCACGTCGGCCAGCGTCACTTTGCGTATGGCATCCACATCCTCTTCGGGCGAGTTGCGCCCTTCTGCTGCCAGTGCGGCCGACCACACGTCGGCCAGGCCAGGAATCGAATTGCGCTGGAACTCGGCTTGCGCAATCTCGCTGCGCTTGGCCGCGTCCACCAGATCCGCGGGCACGCCGTCGGTTGCATATTTCTCGATGATCTGCCGCATCTCCGTCATCGCGCCTTCTACGTTTCCTTCTGCCGGCAGCGCCACCACTCCATAGCCCACGCCCGCCTTCCGATACGTCTCCGCAAGGCCGAATGCGGCGGCCAGTACCTTGCCCGCGGGCACCATTCCATACAGGTCCGCGCGCTCGCTGGCCAGTACGTCCACCAGGATCTGCGCCGCCGCGTAGTCGGGCGAGTCGGTGCCCGGCATGCGGTACGCTATGAAGCCGAGAACATAGGGCAGATTGCTGTCGATATTGAGCGTCTCTGATTTGAACGCCTGCAGTTCGATCGTCGGACGTGCCGGAATCGAATGATTCGGAATGGCTGAGAAGAGTCGCTTGACCTCCTCGAGCGTCTTGGCGGCATCCACATCGCCCACCACCACAAGAATTGCGTTCGAAGGCGAGTACCATTTGTCGTGAAACGACTTCAACATGGCGCCGGTGGTCGCGTCGAACGAGGCCTTTGTTCCCAGCGGATCGTGCGCGTAAGGTGTCCCGGCGAACATCGTCGCGTTCATCTGGCTCACGAACTTGTAGGTTGGGTTGGAAAGATCGCGCTGCACCTCCTGCTCGATGGCCCCGCGTTCCTCGTCCCACTCCGATTGCGCATCGTCGATCCCGCTCATGCACGCGGCCTGCGCCCGCAGCGCCACATCCACGTCGCCCGACGGCACGGTTGCGAAGAACTGCGTGATGTCCTGCTGCGTGTCTGCGTTGTCCTCCCCGCCCAGCAGAGCGTAGATGGCCGCCGTCTGATCCGCAGTCATGCCCGGGCAGCCGCGGAAGGCCATGTGTTCCTGTGCATGGGCCATGCCCGGAAATCCGTCCGGCGTCTCATTGCCGCCTACAAGGTAGTTGGCTTCAACGGTCACCGCCGGCGCCAGCTTGTTGGGGATGATGACCACTCGCATCCCATTCGCGAGCGTAGCGCGAGTGACATTTTCAGCTGTGGAAGATGGTGCCTGAGCAAGGCAGGGAACCACCACCAGAGAAAGCAGGGGCAAGAATCGCTTGAAATTCAAAATCGATCTCCGTTTAAGTGCGGTATTTGCTTGGGGACCCGCTGCTTAGATCGTACGATGCCTTCGCGGACCTTGCCAGCCTCGTCCCCCGTCAATTTCTTTGCGAAGCGTACCTCGCGCCGAGCTTCATCAGCGCTTCGGTTACGCGGTCCGGAGCGTGTCGAACAACATTCTCTTCGCTGGCAAAATCCCCCATGATGCATCGCACGCCCAGCCCCTCAATGCGTTCGCAATCGGGCGTAATCGGCGCTGCGCCTTCAGCCGCGTAGCGCGCCAGCGTCTCCGCGGAAAACTGGCCTGCATTCACAATTGCGTAGTCGAAGATTCGTCTCCGCGTGTGCTCGTAAATGCGCTCGATGTGCTCTGACGCGGTTAGATTCAGGCTCTCGTTGGCTTGCGTCATCAGGTTGCAGACAAACACGCGCACCCCGCGCGCGGCTCCCAGGGCCGGCGGGATTCCATCCACAAGCAGGTTGGTGATGAGCGAAGTGTAAAGCGACCCCGGCCCGACCGTGATCAGGTCGGCTCGTTCAATCGCTTCCAGTGTCTCCGGCAATGGCGCCGGATGCGGCGGATCGAGCGTCAGTTCCACGATGCGCCGCTTGCTCGCCGTGATATTCGTCTCGCCGCGTACCACCGAGCCGTCATCCATATTCGCCACCAGCGTGGCATTCGCCGTTGTGGCGGGATAGATTCGTCCTCGCGTAGCCAGAATCTTTGAAGCCAGTTGCACGGCCTGCGCAAAGTCTCCTGTGATCTCCGTCAGCGCCGCCACAAACAGATTGCCGAAGTTGTGGCCCTTCAACCCGTTTCCGCCCCTGAAGCGATGCGTGAACAGCCGCGAAAGCAGATCCTCTTCTTCGCTCAGAGCCACCATGCAATTGCGCAAATCGCCCGGCGGCAGCATGTTGAAGTCCTGGCGCAGCCGTCCTGACGAGCCCCCGTCGTCGGTCACTGTCACCACCGCGGCCAGGTCGGCGATTGCGCACGCCCGGTCCATGCGCTGTCCCGGCGCAGAAACATGCCTTCGCAATCCACGCAAGAGCGTCGATAGGCCGGTTCCGCCGCCGATCGCGACGACGCGCAGCCCCTCCGCGGGTGAGGCAGCTTCCTCGGGCTCCGGCGCGCGCGCGCGTTCGCCCTTTATTTCAAGAGAATTCAAGGCCAGCCCTACGGAACTTCAGGATAAAGCAATTCTGTGAATCGCGGATCGTCCACCATGTTCTGGAAGTCGTTATCCACGCGCGCCTGCAGCCGGTTCTTCGCATTCAGCTCAATGGCGCGCGACAGATTGTTCAGGCAATCCTGCACGTGGCCCGTTATAGCTTCCAGCACCGCCAGCCCGTAAAACGCATAGTCGGCATCCGGATGAGCGGTCAAAATGCTGTTGAACTGTTCGCGTGCCTCCTCGTAGTAGCCGGTATTCAACTGCGAGATGGCGTAGTCGTAATGTTCTTCGGGGCTCTGAAACGTCAGGCTGTCTTTCTCCAGTTGCCTGCGGCACGTCACCATGTAAACCCGGCAGCGGTCCTGGATCTCCACTGGCGCTTCCGGAAGCAGTTTCTCCAGCAGCCCCAGCGCCTTCTCGTACTTGCCCTGCTGCAGCAGTTGCACCGCAGCCTGGTAGTGCTGAACCGCGGCATCGTTGTTGGTCCGGCCGCGGCCCTCCTGCTTGCCGGCCGTCGGGAGAGTCTTCTTGCGGCTGGGTGCCGCCGATCGTGCCTCTTGCGTCATGAGTTTTTCCGAACTGCGCATTCCTCTTCCCGTGGCGTCTGCGCTGCCGTGCGGGAACCATCCTTGGGGAACAACGCTGCTTAGGCCATGTTTATACGCAGAACCCCTCGTTCCGTCAATGGGTCCCTGCGCACATGTCATTAACTGCGCGCACCCTGCGGGTTCAGAGTAGGGCCGGATCGACCGCCTCGGGCCCCGGTCAAAGGGCCCGGAGTTCACCTGATGGGCGCTGCCTTCACCCTTTACGCAACACGGCCAAAACGATCGCGGGCTGTAGCTCCTGAACGAAGCCTCCTCCAGAATGTCCCTCTATTTGAGCCTCCCGTAAATCGCCGGATTGAGTGTCGGGTCGTTGTACATCTTGAACTGCCTCGAAAGCTTGAATCGCCGCTTGCCGCTGAGAGTCTCGTGCCATAGCGCGTCCAGGCAGCCTGCCAGGTCGTCGCGTTGTTCTTTGAGAATCGCCAGCCGCTCCCGGTTCCGTTCGGCGTGGCCCGGGGGCCCATCTTGCCGCTCCGCTTCCTCCCGCGTGTGATAGATCCTGAGCGCCAGAATCGACAGCCGGTCAATCATCGATCCCGGCGATTCCGAGTTGAGCGGCGCAGCCGCATTCGGCAGGCCGCGCGCTTCCATCCAGCTCATCATCGCCCGGTCCAGCTCCTCCAGCAGGTTGTTTCGCAGTTGGTTGGTCTCGTCGATTCGTCGCTTTGCCTCCGCAATCTTCGCCTCGCTCGCGCCAGGCGCGCGTGCCTCATCCTCGATGTGCCAGAGATCGAAATTCGCTCGATGCTGCCGCGCAACCATCTTCAGCCACTCGCCATCTCCGCCGCCCGGTCTGCCGCTTTCGCCCGCCGGAACAGGGAACGGCCCATCGCCTCCTTTGCCTGCCGGCCCATGCCACGCCCGCGTCAGCCCATCCTGCAGTCGAACAATCTCCGGCGCTGATACCATCCCCGTCCTCTTGGCCGTTATTTAGCGTTGCCGATCTCTGGTCCTGCCCACACTCCACGGTTGAGCGTGGCCCCATCCCACGCTCCATCGTAGAACGGCAATCTGCGCCGGTCCAAGCTGTCAGCCGCGCTCTGGTCCGCTCACCCCACAGCTATCTTTGCCTTCCGCATGCCGTCAAAGCCACCAGCACCCAGCCTTCGCTCGATCTTGGCGCCACAATGTGCGCGAGAGAGGGGGCCGGCAGCGCTCCGCTCAGGTTGAAGCGATTTCAGTTTCGCGCTCGGCTTCGAGGACTTCGGATGAACCAGTTTTATGCCGTCGGTTTCCTCGCCGTTGCAGCGGCCACATCCCTCGCGGCGCAGTCCGCAGCTCCCGCTCAGCCCGATTCGCCTCTCGCGCCGGCGACGATCACCCCCTCCAGCATCTGTTCCGCGAACCAGTCTTACGATCAGCTCACCGGTGATGAGCGCAATCCACCGCCGCCGCGCATCATTCCCTTCGGCAAATCTCCTGTCGAGTTAACCATCAGCGCCACGGAATTCAACGACCGGCCGGTCGATGCCAAAACGGCGTCCTCGCCCGACTTCTGCGCCTGGAACACGTTTTGGGTTGGAACCCAGGTGTCTACCGCAGGCGAGGTCGCCAGCTTTTCTGACGGTGGAGGAGCGAGTCGCGGTGGGGGCGGCGGCAAACTTGCTGCCGACGCCTTCGCTCGCCTCGAGTCGTTGATGACTCATCTGCCCGACGATCATCGCAAAGTTCCGCCCGCCAACCGCGGGATCGTCGTCGAAGTCGAACGAAACGGAACTGCCGCCGTCCGTCTCTATGACAGCGCGAATCTCCCCGACCAAATCCTCGAGATGATTCGCATCGCCGGCGCGCGCGTCAATGTCGTCGCGCCGGTCTTGGCTCCGGATCGAATTGTGCCTCCGGACGAAGTCCGCAGCCTCAATCTGCCTCCCACCTGGAGCCAGCATGGCGCCCCTCCAATCAGTCCCGATGGATCCATCGCTGTGGTGCAGGATTTCGTTACCAAAACGCTCACTGTGTATCAAGGCGGCACGTGGCCTGAGAATGCCACCGTGCCGCAGTGCGGAAAGATCATCCGCGTCATTAAGGAATTCTGGCAGCCCGATGTCTACGGCGGCTATCTTCTCGACCTCGATTTCTCCCCCGACGGCCTCTACCTCCTCGTCACCTGGGGCGAGCGTGTCGGCGCGTTGCTCTTCGACACCAAAACCTGGCAGCCCGTTACCGATCCGCGCGTCTTCCCGCAGCATCTGAAGGAGTATCTCCACTCCCCCGATTGGAGCCTCGGCATCGCCGTCACCGAATCGGGCAAAGCTCTGGTGTGGGATCAGCGGTCGCATCGCGTTCTGTCAGAGCTGCCGGGCCTGGGAGAATTCGAAGCCCCTCCCGTCGTCCGCGATCAGGAAGGGAAGCGGATCTATGACGACCCGGCAGCCGAGATTCAGTCCGTCGCCTTTTCGCCCGATCGCACACGCGTGGCCATCTACAGCGGCCCCGACAGCATCTTCAAGTTGCGCCTAAGCATCTGGAACATCCAAACCGGCGCGAAAGAGCGTGAACTCTGGCCGGTGGCTTGGACCTCCTACCCCAGCGGCCAACCTGTCTGGTGGAATGACGGACGATGGCTCGTTGCGCCGTACTCGAGCCAGTTCTCGGGCGGCGGAACGGGCGTGTGGGACGCGGAAACCGGCCGCTTCAAAGGCACGCTCGACTTCACCGGCTGCGACGCGCGCATTAGCTCTGTTGCCGCCGGCTCAAGTTTGTTTCAGAGCTGTTTCATCGGCAAAGAGCGGCTTGACAAAGTGCTTGAGTGGACCGTGGACTCAGTGCGCAATCATCTCGATTCCGCCGCGCGCGGCGCTTCAGACCATGATGTCTCGTCCGGTCAGCGCGTCGATTTGCGCATCCAGCCCCGCCTGCCCTGAATTCTGCCGGACCATTCGCATCTCCAGGGCCGCGCCGGCCGCCAACCGTTTCTGTGTGGTGAGCCCGGTGCGGATCGAACGCACGACCCACGCCTTAAAAGGGCGTTGCTCTACCAACTGAGCTACGGGCTCATTTTCAGGCCGTCTTTTCCAAGCTACCACACGGCCAACGTTCAAACCCGGACGCTTGAGGCAAGGAATCCGGGCTCCTCGCAGCCCATCGCCGGGGAGCTTCAGTCTGCCGCGAAACCGAACACATCAGCCTCTGCCGTGCCACGCGAAAACATTTCTGCGCGGTAATCAGGACCGCTGATACGATGGTACCCATGAGCCCGGCGGAAAGCGATTACAAACGGGTGATGAATGCCCGCATCACTCAGAAAATGAGCAAGTTCTGGCCATTTTGATGACTGGAAAGTGTTAGCTCGGTGGCCGTGCAAGTGTTATTGTTTTGGCCGCCGTCACGACACTAGGATTACCACTAAGGATTCATCCGCCATCCGGGCTTGTGCTCCCGGTGTTCCATCTCGCAACAGCCGCGTCCGGGCCCGGTAAGATCGACGATTCACACGGCGGAATTGCAGTGCTAAACCTTGGAATAGATATATGACGGAACCTAAAGGGCAGTCCGACCCCAATGAGACTCCGGAAGATGTGGCGTCGCTTTACTCCTGGGCGAATTTGCATGGCGCGACATACCGCGACTTTTCCGCCTCGCGCGCGCAAACGCGTGAGAAAGCGCGCCAGCGGGTTGAGCAAGCCATGGAAGCCGAACATCAGCGTACGCAACAGGGCCAGGAACCAAAGCGGGGCAACGGCGACACGCGGCAGGAAGAAGCAACGCCGCAGCCTCCCGCTGCGCCTGCCTCACCCCCCCCCGAACGTCCGCAAGCAGAGCATCCCGTCCGCGAAGACCTCGCCTCGGCCCTTCGCGGCTTGGCCGTACCTTCGTCATATCGTCAGTCCGGCCATGCTCCGCACCCGCAGATGCGCGAAGAAAGCTATGCGCCCCCGCGCAATCCCTGGCCAGCCGACGCCGATCAAAATGCGGGCCGCCCCGCATGGCTGATGCCCGAGCGGCCTGAAGCCGCGGGCTCGTCCGGTCTTCCGCCCGCGCCCGAGGACACTCTGCAAGGTTCGCGCGAACGTCTCGCCACGCGCTGGTTTGCGCTTCGCGGAGTCGTTGAAGGCAGCGTTCCGCCTGCGCAGGCGGCTCCCGCGCCGGCGGCCGCCCGCCCTCCTGTGATGGCCGTCTTCTCGCTCGCCGGTGGCGTGGGAAAGACCAGCCTCGTCGCCACTCTGGCTCGCGCGCTCTCCGCCCGCGGCGAGCGCGTCCTGCTCGTCGACACCGCAGCTTACGGCTTGCTTCCTTTCTTCTTCGGCGCCGGCGACCAGCGTCCCGGAATGTTGCGCACTTTCAGCCCCCCGGCCTCCAGCGGCGACGCGCCCATTCAGATGATCACGCTCGATCCTGAGAATTTTGGTTCGGAGACTGCGCCGCAGGAGGCTCTCACCGCCGAAATCTCCAAGCACGCCCGCGGACTGGGACGCGTCATCGTCGATCTCGCCACTGCCTCCGGTTCCACCACTCGCCGCATCATGCGCCTCGCTCCGCAAATCCTCGTGCCCCTGCTTCCCGACATGAACTCCGTGGTCAGCGTCAGCTCCATTGACGCCTTCTTCGATCACAATGGCAATGCAGCGGCCCCTCCCTCGCTGCCCCACTATGTTCTGAATCAGTTCGATTCCTCGCTTCCGCTCCATCTTGATGTGCGCGAGGTTCTCCGCGAACAGTTGGGCGACCGCTTGCTCCCCTTTGTCCTGCGCCGCGCTCCCGCCGTCAGTGAAGCGCTGGCCGAAGGAATGACCATCATGGATTACGCGCCCAACTCCGGCGTGGCCGAAGATTTTGCTGGCCTCGCCAGTTGGGTCAAAAGCCTTTCAGCCGCTGCCACTACGACCTTCCGCGGGGTGCGCTGGAGCGAGCGATGACCCCCAACACAATCTGGCACGATATCGGTGCCGGCGAAAATCTCTTCACTCGAATTATCCGGCTCCTTTTCCTCATTCTCGCAGCGGCAATCTTCTGTTTTCTCGCCATCGTGCCTCTTGCCTGGCCGCAGCAGGCAGTTCTCGGCCTGCTCAGCCTCCTCATGGCCCTGGCTCTGGCGCGCGGTTCCGACTCCTATCTCGTCACCCTCACCCTCATGATGCTGTCCATGTTCTGTACCTTCCGATACGGATACTGGCGCGTGGATCAGGTCATTCACTTCTTCCGCGATCCCGCCAATCACTGGGGTGCGCTCGACGCCTTCTTCGTTCTCTGCTTGCTGCTCGCCGAGGTTTACGCTTTCGTCATTCTTTTTCTCGGCTACTTCCAGACCATATGGCCGCTCCGCCGCGCTCCCGTGTCTTTGCCAGAGAATCTCGAAGACTGGCCCGATGTCGACGTGCTCATCCCCACCTATAATGAGCCGCTTGACGTCGTCCGTTTCACCGCCCTCGGCGCCCTCAACATGGATTGGCCCGCCGACAAGCTCCACGTCTACATCCTCGACGACGGTCGCCGCAGCGAATTTGAAAAGTTTGCCTTCGAGGCCGGCATCGGCTATCGAACCCGGCCCGACAATAAATTCGCCAAGGCCGGCAACATCAACACCGCGCTTGAAACCATCTCTTCGCCGCTGATAGCCGTCTTTGATAGCGACCACGTTCCGACGCGCAGTTTTCTCCAGATGACCATCGGCTGGTTCCTGCGCGATCCCCGCCTGGCCGTGATGCAGACTCCGCATCACTTCTATTCTCCCGATCCTTTCGAGCGCAATCTCAGGCAATTCCACATCATCCCCAACGAAGGGGAGCTGTTCTACGGCGTGGTCCAGGACGGTAACGATTTCTGGAACTCCTCATTTTTCTGCGGCTCGTGCGCGGTCCTGCGCCGCTCGGCGCTCGACGAGGTTGGCGGCATCGCCAAGGACACCGTCACTGAAGATGCGCACACTTCCTTGCGCATGCAGATGGCCGGCTGGAATACCGCCTACATCAATATTCCTCAGGCCGCCGGACTCGCCACCGAGCGCCTCTCCGCACACGTCGGCCAGCGCATCCGCTGGGCGCGCGGCATGATCCAGGTCCTTCGCACCGACAACCCGCTCTTCGCTCCCGGCCTCAAATTCCCTCAGCGCCTTTGCTACTTCAACGCTGTCGGCCATTTTCTCTACGCCGTCCCGCGCCTCATCTTCCTTACCGCTCCCCTCATCTATCTGCTCTTCAATCACACCAACATTCCGGGCTACTGGGCCGCTATTCTCGCCTACGCGCTGCCTCACCTCACGCTTTCCAGCCTCACCAACTCCCGCATTCAGGGCGATCACCGCCATTCCTTCTGGAACGAAATCTATGAGACGGTGCTGGCGCCCTATATCCTGCTCCCCACCATGATGGCGCTCATCAGCCCCAGGCTGGGCAAGTTCAACGTCACTGCCAAAGGCGGCGTCGTCAAGCGCACATTCTTCGATTCGCGCATCGCGCAGCCCTTTCTGGTTATGCTCCTGTTCAACTTCGCCGGCCTTCTGGTCGCCATCCCGCGCTTCTTCATCTGGGATACGATGCGCCGGGGCACCGTGTTGATGAACGTCATGTGGTGCTGCTTCAATATCGTCATCCTCGGCGTCTGCACCGCCGTCGCGCGTGAGCTCATGCAGCGCCGCACGAGCGTCCGCCTCAACATCGCCGCGCCTGTCCGCCTCAAGCTCCCCGGCGGCACATCGATCGCCGCCGAAACCATCGATATGTCCAACGGGGGCGCCGGTGTTCGTCTTTCCGAGCCTCCCGATCTCGCGCCCGATACGCTCGTGCATCTGGCTTTCCCGCAGCTCCAGGGAACCGGCGACATTCACGCCACTGTCGTCTCTCTTGACAACTCTGAATTGCGCGTTCGCTTCGACAATCTGTCCATCGCTGAACAGGAAGTTCTCACCCTCCAGCTCTATTCCCGCGCCGACTCCTGGCTTGGCTGGGGCGAGGCCCGCGAGAGCGACAATGTCCTCCGCTCGCTCGCCCGCATCTTCCAGATCTCCATGCGCGGCCTCACGGCGACTTTACTCAGTGTCTTTGGCCGCGATCACCGTGCTGGCCGCAAGTCCACGCCGCTCTCCATCGCTCAGTCGGGAATGATTCTGCTCCTCGCCTCGCTTCTCGTTGCCGGCGCGGCAAAGGCTCTCGCTCAGCTGGCGCCCGGCTCCACTGACGCCGCTAAAATCGCTGGCTCCGCTGATTCCTCCGTTCTCTCCGGCCAGTATCGCGATACCTTCACCCTCGCCGACGCCGGCTCACCGCAGATCGAGTTGCATTCCGTCGACCGCCAGCACACCATCTACTTCACCCTGCCGCAGACGCATGTCGTCCGCACCGCCGCGATTCACGTCCACTACGCGTTCTCTCCCGCTCTCATCCCGCAGCTTAGTCAGCTCAAATTGATTCTGAACGGCACTCTGTTCGGCACCATCCAGCCCGCACCGGGAAAGTACGGCGGCTCCGATGGCGCGGAATCCGAGGCCATTCTCAACATCCCTCCCGAACTGCTCGTCCACAACAACGCCCTCACCTTCGAGTTCATTGGTCACTACACCATGAGCTGCGAAGACCCTGCCAGCACTTCACTCTGGGTTCGCATCCATCGCAACACATCGCTCGAAACGCGCGGTGACCTGTTGCCCCTTGCCGACGACCTCAGGCAGTTGCCCATCCCCTTCGTCGATCCGGCCGTCATTCAGCCCGTCAGCATTCCCGTCGTCTTTCCCGCGCCGCCATCCTTCAACGCCATTCAGGCCGCTGGCATCGTCACCAGTTACTTCGGCCTTGTATCCGCGGACCGCCCCGTTCGTTTTCCCGTCCGCATTGGAGCCATTCCTGCGGGCAACGTCATCGTAATCGCGGAAAACGCCTCCGTCCTTCCAGCCGCTTTCAATCTTTCTTCGGCCGGCGGGCCCACCGTGGCAATGCGCACCAACCCCGGCGATCCTTACGGTAAAGTCCTCATCATCGCCGGATCCAGCGCCGGCGACGTCCTCGTTGCCGCGCAGGCCGTAGCCGTGCACAGCGACTTGCTTACCGGCGCCCAGGTCCCGATCACCAGCCTCGCGCTGCCCGCCAGGCAAGCTCCCGATGCCGCTCCGCGGTGGGCGCGCACCGATCAGGCCGTCTCTCTCCGCGACTACGCCTCCGCCGGCCAGTTGCAGGGCGATGGAACCGTTCCTCTCAATGTCTACTTCCGCATTCCTCCCGACCTGTACTACGACACCGGGAGCGATAACACCCGCCTGCATCTTGTCTATCGCTACAACTCCATTCCCATCCGCCCCATCTCCAGCCTCCAGGTGCGCATCAATAGTGCGTTCCTCGGCTCCACGCCGCTCCTTCCCGCCCACGATGCTTCGCGCACCGCCGAGACCGATTTTCACGTTCCCGTCGTCAACTTGCGCCCCTTTTCCAACACCCTTTCGTTCGACTACACCTTCCACCTCGCGCGCGGGCAAAACTGCGACAATGCCGCTCACGCCAACCCTCAGGGCGCGATTCTCCGCGATTCCTATCTCGACCTGCGCGGCTATCCCCACTGGGCGCCGCTGCCTAATCTCGAAATCTTTTCGAATGCCGGCTTCCCGTTTACGCGTCTCGCTGACCTGAGCGGCACAACCGTCGTTCTGCCGCCCGCGCCCACTGAGCAGGAGATCGAAACCTTCATCACTCTCATGGGCCACTTCGGCCGACAAACCGGTTTCCCCGCACTGCGCGTCACCGTGGCTGGTCCTGATGCGCTTCATAGCGGCGCGGCCGCTGACTTCCTCATCATCGGCGCCGGCGACGATCAGCCGGCATTCTCCGCGCTCAACTCGCATTTGCCCGTATCGCTCGGCAGCGGACAGGTGCAGGTCCACCACACCGAAGGCTTCTTCATCTCGCTCCTCCACAACGCGTGGTGGAAACTCACCTCCGGCGGGCGCAACGAATCCGGCGAGCTCGCCGCCGTCGGCACGCCCGACGCCATGATTGAGGGCATCGAATCGCCCTATGACGTTGGCGGCAGCCGGAGTATCGTCGCCATCCACCTCAAAGACGCCTCTGCATTCGAGCCCTTCATGAGCACTTTTCTGAGCGTCCAGCAATCCAGCGACGTCTCGGGCTCCGTTTCCGTCCTTCACGGAACTGAGTTTCGATCCTTCCGCGTTGGCCCTGAGGTCTATTACGTGGGAGCATTGCCGTGGTGGACACAGCTGCGCGTATGGGCTGGCGAGTACCCTTGGCTTATCGCCGTCGTCGTCTTCGTTCTCGCCTTTCTTCTCGCCATCTGGACCCGCCAATGGCTGCGCACCCGCGCACGCGCCCGCCTCACCGTGATGGAGAGCTGGGATTTTTCACCTGGCGTGCGCAACAAAGGGAAGATGTCGTCCTGAGAGAGCAGAACGAAGGAAGTCGAAGGACCTTCGCTCGATTCCGATCCCGAGGATTGAAATCAAGACATTCATCTTCTGATTTCTGCCTGCTTTTCCACACTTATTTATGCTCGCCATCGCTTCCGCTTACACAAACCGCGCAAATCGCTAAAAGCTAATAGCTAAAGGCCTCGTTTCGTTATGGTCCGCACGGCGAATTAAACGTAAAATGGAAGCGCAAATGAGGGTGGGCTGGCGAGCTTCAAAAGCGGGTTTGATCGGTGCGGCCTGCCTGGCGCTGACGCTCCCACTAGCTCACGCTCAAAACTCCTCCGCAGGCTCTGCCGAAGCCGCTCGTGCCAGCCTCGTTGATAAGGCGCATGCCCTCGAATCCCGCGGACGGCCCGATATGGCCGCGCAGCTCTGGCAGCAGATCCTTCTCTCCGACCCTCAGAATACCGAAGCTCTCGCCGGTCTTGCCAAAGATTACAAGCTGATCGGATCCAACGCGCTCGCCAACCAAACTCTCGATCGTTTGCGCGCCATCAAACCCAATGACCCCGACATCGCCCGCATCGAATCCATGCCGGGCTCGACCGGGGAAGGCGAGCTTCTCAACCAGGCTGGTGAGCTCGCGCGACAGGGCCGCAATGACGATGCCATGCGCATCTATCGGCAGCTCTATGGCGATCAGCCGCCCAACGGCGAAATCGCTCTTGCCTACTACCAAACGCTCTACGGCACGGCCGGCGGAAAACAACCGGCCCTGGCTGGCCTGCGCGCCCTTGTCGACCGCAATCCCGGCGACCCTCGCTACGTCGTCGCCCTCGGCACCGTGCTCACCTACGACCCGCACTCTCGCGCCGAGGGCATTCGCATCCTGCAGGCTCACCCCACCGATTCCGGCGCGCAGCAAGCGCTGCGCCAGGCCCTCATCTGGGACTCCGCCAATCCCGCTTCCGCTGCCGAATTGCGAGAATATCTAAAATCGCACCCCGGCGACACGGAACTCGCCGCAGCTCTCGTCGCAGACCAGAAAAAAATGAATTCCGGCGTCGCGCGCACTGCTGCTGAGAGTGCTGCCTTCGCGGCTTTGAACGCCGGCCATTTCGATGAAGCCAGCCAGCTCTTCGCAGCGCTCCTTGCAAAAGATCCCGCTAACAGCCGCGCCGCCGCCGGCATGGGCTTCCTGCGCATGCGCCAGCAGGACTTCGCCTCCGCCATCACCTTCTTCACCCAGGCCGAGCAAAACGGATATAAAACAAAAGCTGTCGCCGACGCTCTAGCCAACTCGCGATTCTGGCTCACCATGAACCAGGCCACTGACGCTCTCAGCCAGCATCACTTCGACATCGCCGACCAGAAGTTCCGCGCCGCTCTCGCCATCGATCCGCGCAGTGTCGAAGCCCTCAACGGTCTCGCCAGCCTCTATATCAGGGAGAAGCAATACGCCACGGCCGCAAGCGTCTATCAGATCCTCATTAATGTTCAACCCGCGTCGTTCGACGGCTGGCGCGGGCTTTTTCTCGCCAACGCGCGCGCTGATCAATACGATCAGGCTCTCGCCACCGCCGCGCGACTTCCACCCACAGTCCGTGCTGCTCTCAACAAGGATCCTGAATTCCTCCACACTCTGGTCGCAATCTACCAGGCTCAGGGCCGCACTGCTGACGCCGAACGCGCTCTTACGCTCGCTCTCGCCCTGCCGTTTCCCGGCAACGGCGGCGCTCTCAAGGACGACACGAAGCTCCAATACGCCGGCATTCTCATGGAGGCGAGGCGTTTCCCGCAGGCGGCTGCCCTCTATGCGCAAGTGGTCGCAGCCGATCCCGCCAACATCTCCGCCTGGATGGGCCTCGTCAGCGCCCATCACGAACTCGGCCAGGACACCGAAGCCATCAACGACGTCCAGCGCATCCCCGCGGCCATTTACGAGTCCGCGCTCGGCGATTCCGGCT
>JASHSG010000012.1 GCA_030040935.1 Acidobacteriaceae bacterium
GATTTCCCTTGATCATTTTGGGTCCCTTTCCGCTGGGTGATGAAGTGAAGCGTTCGGATTGTACCCCGCTTTTTAGCCGCAATGCATAAGGATGCGCATAAAGGCGATCTGTATGGCCCGCATTCACGTCCTTTTCGCAAGCCCTTGCTCGCTCCCACCCTTTGTCCCTGCTTCTCTGCTATCCTTCCGCCATGAAAAATCTGCTTCCCCGCTCCGTGTCCATTTTCTTGACCATTTGTTGCATCGCATTCGCCGCCGCTCCCGCACCGGCTCAGGAATGGGCCAAAGCGCTGCTCGACAAATCCCCGCGCCATCAGGAATGGGTCAAGGTCAAATACGGCAACCGCGCCGTCGACGCGTTCGTCGTATATCCCGAGGTCAGCCACAAAGCCCCCGTAATTCTGCTCATCCATGAGATCTTCGGCCTCTCCGACTGGGCGCGCTCCATGGCCGACGACATCGCCGCCATGGGCTATATCGTCATTGCACCCGACCTGCTTTCCGGCCTTGGCCCCAGCGGCGGCGGCACCAACGCGTTCCCTGACCAGCAGTCCGTAATCAGGGCCGTTTCCTCGCTCGACCCCGGAACCATCACCGCCGACCTCGACGCCACCGCCGACTATGCACTCAAATTTCCGTCGGCCAATGGCAAGCTTGCCGTAATCGGCTTTTGCTGGGGAGGAGGCCAATCCTTCCGCTTTGCCACCACTCGCCACGGCCTCCGCACAGCCTTCGTTTTTTATGGCCCTCCGCCCCCGGCCGACGCGCTCAAATCGATCACCGCCCCCGTCTACGGCTTTTACGCCGGAAATGACGCGCGCATCTCCTCGACAGTGCCAGACACCAAAACAGCAATGGCCGCCGCCGGCAAGACCTACGATCCCGTCATTTACGATGGCGCAGGCCACGGCTTCATGCGCGCGGGCGAAGATCCCACAAACACCAATCCGGCAAACACCGCCGCGCGTAAGCAAGCCCTCGCGCGCCTCCAATCATTGCTGGGTAAAATGTAACGGCCGTCTCCAGAACCCTCCCGCTGTACGATGGGACTGGATCGCCAGTTCTTATGCCATCGCGCAAGAGACCCTCGAAGCTTCTTCGCTGCCCCACGTGCGGCACTCTGGTCAGCGCCGGCGGCGAGGACTTCCCCTTCTGCGGCGACCGCTGCCGCAAAATCGATCTCGGCAAATGGGCCATGGGCGTCTACAAGATCACTTCTCCAATCGTCGATCCTGAAGTTCTTGAAGACCTCGGTGGCGCGGGGAAAGATCGGCGCGGCGGAACCAGCGGAGACCGGGAATGAGCGCGCCGGCTTCCTCGCCCGAAACTGTGCCCGCCGCTGCACCCCTCAAGAAAACTACCTGGGCGTGGGGCGCCGCCACTTTCTTCGGCGTCGGCTACCTCCGGCCCGGCCCCGGAACCTGGGCTTCGGCCGTTGCCATTCTTTTGTGGGCCGTCGAAGCCGTCGGCGGACACCTGTCTGCGCACACCGTCCTCATTGGCCTCCTCATCTGGATCGCGATCGCCATCGCATTCGGCGTCCCCGCCGCCACCATCGTGGAACGCGAATCCGGCTGCCGCGATCCCGGCTTCGTCGTGATCGACGAAGTCATCGGCCAGTGGATCGCTCTGCTTTTTTCGCCCGTCGACTGGCCTCACGCTCTTATCGCCCTGGTCCTTTTCCGCATCTTTGACATCACCAAGCCATTTCCCGTCCGCCGCCTCGAGCGACTGCCCGGCGGTTCAGGTATAGTCTTCGACGACGTCGCCGCCGGGCTGTATGCTTTGGGTATAGCTTCGTTTGTTCGCATCTGGCTTTGATATGGCACGTATCTCCCCTCAACCCGCTCCTCCCCTCGGCCATCTGCCTCGCGTCGACGATGTTCTCCCCTCTGCCGCCCTACCCAACGGCGAAGTCGAGTTGATTGGAGTCTCTCTCGGCCCTAATGGCTTTGGCCTGCCCTCTGTCGCCGTCGACAACCAAGCGGCTCACGTCCTTATGAGTCGCCCCACGCGCCTGGTTTTTCGGGTCCCCGCACAGGCATCCGCCGGTCTCATCGAGGTTCGCACTCCCGCTGGTGCCGCCAATCCCGCCGCCCTCCGCATCGCCCGCCAGCTTAATGATGGCCTTCACCCCGTCACCAGTCCCGCTGTCAGCCGCTCCGGAATGGTCTACGCCACCATTTCCGGCCCGCGCGGCAAACAGACTCCGGTCTCCGTTGTCCGTATCTCTCCCGACGGCCGCGCCACTCCCTTCGTCACGGGAATCCTCAATGCCACTGGACTCGCCTTTAATCTCGATGGCGACCTCTTAGTTACCTCGCGAGCTGAAGGCAACGTATATCGAGTCGACGCCGCCGGCGAATTCACGCAGTATGTTGAAGGCATGGGAGTCGCCACCGGTGCCGCTTTCGACCGCGAGGGCAATCTGTTTGTCGGCGACCGCAGCGGCACCATCTTCAAGATCAATCCCCAGCGGCAGATCTTCGTTCACGCCACGCTTGAGCCCAGCGTCGCCGCATACCATCTCGCCGTCAACTCCGCCGGCACTCTCCTCGTCACTGCTCCCTCGCTCTCCTCGAACGAAGCCATCTGGGCCATCGAGCCCAACGGCGACACTCGTGTTTGGTATCGTGGCCTCGGCCGCCCCCAGGGCCTGGCCGTCTCCGGCGAGGGCGATGTTTATGTCGCTGCCTGCCTCCATGGCCGCCACGGACTGGTCCGAATCACGCCTGCCCAGGACGCTTCGCTCGTTCTCTCCGCCCCCAACCTTGTCGGCGTCGCTTTCTCGCCCCTCGGCACCACCATCCTCGCCACAAACGAGGCCGTCTATGATGTGGACTTGGGCGTCGAAGGCCTGAATCTCTTTTAGCTGTTAAAGCCCGTAGCGCTCAGCCATTAGCTTCGCGCTTGCGATTGCAAACGGTCGTAAACCATGCAGGCGGGATCCAACAGTCAGTGGTTCAGGGGAAATGAGCTGAGAGCTAAGGGCTAACAGCTAAGAGCTGCCTCTATGAAATCCGAAATCATCGCCGTCGGCTCTGAGATGCTCACACCCTACCGCCAGGACTCCAACTCTCTCTATCTGACCAAGAAACTAAACTCGCTCGGCGTCACTGTCGCATTTAAAACCATCGTCGGCGACCGGCGCGGTGACCTCGTCGATGCCGTCAAAACTGCTCTTCGCCGCGTCGACATTCTTGTCATCATGGGCGGCCTCGGGCCCACTGAGGACGACCTCACCCGTGAAGCTGTTGCCGAAGCCCTGTCTCTTTCGCTCCGCCGCGACGCCACCCAGGTCGCCGCCCTCCACGCGCGGGCCGCCACCTGGCGCATCTCCATGCCGCCAAATAATCTCAAGCAGGCCGACGTTCTCGAGGGCGCAACCATTCTCGCCAATCCCAACGGCAGCGCGCCCGGCCAGTGGCTCGACATCACCTTCTCCGGCTACCGCAAGCTCCTCATGCTCCTTCCCGGCCCGCCTCATGAGTGCGCTCCGCTCTTTGATGCCGAGTGTCTGCCGCGCCTGCGCGCCATCGTTCCTCCCCGTGCCATTGCCGTCCGCACGCTCAAGGCCGCCATGATCCCTGAGTCGCAGGCCGACAAGCTCCTCGCGCCAATTTACTCAACTTACACCGACATCGAAACCACCCTTCTCGCCCACACCGGTGACCTCGAAATCAGTCTGATGTGTTCCAAACCTTCCGCCGAAGCCGCCGAGGCGCGCGTCAACGAGCTCGCCGGGCATATTGAAGATGCTCTCGCCGACTGGCTCTACTCCTCGCAGGGCGATACGCTCGAGCAGATCGTGCTTTACTATCTGGGCCTCCGCCAGGCCACGTTGGCCGTCGCCGAAAGCTGCACCGGCGGCCTTATCGCCCAGCGCATCACTTCCGTTCCCGGCGCTTCCCGTTCATTTCTCGGCGGCACGGTCGTCTACTCCGACCATCTCAAGACTGCATTTGCCGACGTGCCAACGAAGCTCATTGCGAGGCACGGTGCAGTCTCGGCCGAGGTCGCCAAGGCTCTCGCCGACGGCATCCGCGCGCGAACCGGTGCAACCATCGGTCTCGGCGTCACTGGAATCGCCGGCCCCACCGGCGCCACTGAATCCAAACCCGTCGGCCTCGTTTACATCGCCGTCTCTGACGCGCTGGGAACCGGCTCCATCGACCGCACATTCCGCGGCGATCGCCTTCGCGTCCGCGAATGGGCCGCGCAGCTTGCCCTCGACTTCGTCCGCCGGCGCCTTATGTAGCTGAGAAACGCATAGCTGCGAAATGCGCGGGCTCAGATCTCCGCAGGTTTCAACCTGGCCATTCCGCTCGCGACAACACGAATTCCCGCACGCGCTGAGCGCACTTCGGGTCGACAAATTGACAGGTTCTACTTCTTCGCCGCGGCCACTGGCTTGTAGCCCGACTTTCCCGCTTTTCTCAACGCCGACAGCCCCTGCGCGATCGTAAGCAGCGGCGTCGTCTTCACCGTCTTGCACGATCCGCCTGCCGCCGCGGCCAGCGAAAGAGCCGCCGCGTTCACGTTGTTCGGCATCTCCACCACCATCACCAGATCGTAATCTCCAAACGCCAGCCACGACCCGAGCGACTTGCCGCCCAGGCCCTCGATCACTTTGCCGACATGTCCGGTTCGATCCTGCGGTTTCGCAATCAACGCGCTCAACGCTTCTGAGGTGTACGAAACCTGCACGAGATAACTTGCCATGGGAATCACCTTTCAGGGGAAGCTTCTTCCTGGGGGATGGAAGGCTCATCGAGTATACGCCCGCCACTCGTTCATTCTGACCAATTCTTCGACTTGCCTAGCTCCGCGATCACTGCCAGCCCCGCTTTCCTTTCGTCCCTTTGTTCCCTCGGTCCCTTGATCCCTGCCTCTTTGCTACACTTCTCCTGACGCTTCGCTCCGATCTGCCATGTGCCTGTTCCTCCATCTGCGCCGCGGGAGCCTTCATGCCGGTTGTTGAACTCGCCTCGGTCACAAAGGCCTACGAAAGCAAAGTCGCCGTTCGCAGTCTCTCGCTTTCCATCGACGCCGGCCAGATGTTTGGCCTCCTCGGCCCTAACGGCGCCGGCAAAACCAGTTCCATTCGCATGATGATGGGCATCACCATGCCCGACTCCGGCCGCATCAGCCTTTTCGAAAAACCCTTCGACCGCCGAAGCCTCGACCGCGTCGGCTACCTCCCCGAAGAGCGTGGCCTCTACAAGAAAATGAAAGTCCTCGACCAGCTCGTGTTCTTTGGCGAGCTTCATGGCCTCACCCGCGAAGCCGCCCGCAAGCGCGCCGTCGACTGGGCCTCGCGCATGGAAATCTCCGGCTCAATCGACAAGAAGACGCAGGAACTCTCCAAGGGCATGCAGCAGAAGATCCAGTTCATCGCCACGCTGCTCCACGATCCCGGCCTCGTCGTTATGGACGAGCCTTTCAGCGGCCTCGACCCCGTGAACACCACGCTGCTCCAGGATGCTCTCCTCGACCTCAAGTCGCAGGGCAAAGCCATCCTCTTCTCCACGCATCGCATGGACCAGGTGGAAAAACTCTGCGACTCCATCTGCCTCATTAACAACGGCGAAGCCGTCCTCAGCGGCAACCTGCGCGAGATCAAGAGCCGCTACGAGCGTAACCACGTCATCGTCGAGTTTGACGGCAACGCCGACTTTCTCAAGTCCGATGAAATCGCCTCGGCCAGCAACTTCTCAGGCCACGCCGAAATTACTCTCAAACCGCACGGCGATGCGCAAAAGCTCCTTCACCTCGCCGCGTCCATGGCCCGAATCTATCGCTTCGAGCTCGTCGAGCCATCGCTCGAGGAAATCTTCATCCAGACCGTGGGAGGCAGCGCCCAATGAGCCTGATCTCGCCGCGTAATATGCTCCTTATCGCCCGCCGCGAGTATGTGGAGCAGATTCGCGGCCGCGCTTTTCGCATCTCCACCGTCCTTGTGCCCGCCATCATCCTTTTTCTGATCGGCGTCAGCAGCTTTACGGGCCGCAAGCTGG
>JASHSG010000013.1 GCA_030040935.1 Acidobacteriaceae bacterium
GCCAGCGCGGTCAATGTGCGAAACGGTTCCATTAGTTCATCGCCTCCTCGCGAATGGGCCAGTTGCGAATGTCCACAAAGTGCCCGGCAATCGCGGCCGCCGCGGCCATCTCCGGCGAGACTAGGTGCGTGCGTCCACCGCGCCCCTGCCGCCCTTCAAAATTCCTGTTAGATGTTGAAGCGCAACGTTCGCCCGGCGAAAGAATGTCGGGGTTCATCCCCAGGCACATGGAGCATCCCGGCTCGCGCCAGTCGAATCCGGCTTCGCGAAAGATCCGGTCCAGTCCCTCTTTTTCGGCCTGCGCCTTCACCTGCTGCGATCCCGGAACCACCATCGCGCTCACATGGGTTGAGACTTTGTGCCCGGCGGCAATCTTGGCCGCAGCGCGCAGGTCCTCAATGCGCCCATTGGTGCATGATCCAATAAATACGCGATCGATCGCGATCTCCTCAAACGGCGTCCCTGCCTTCAAGTTCATATATTCGAGCGCCCGCTCAAACGACTTGCGATCGATCTCGCTCTCGGCCTTCGCCGGGTCCGGCACCGTTTCAACCACCGGCGCCACCATCCCCGGGCTCGTTCCCCAGCTCACATACGGAACCAGCGTCGCGGCGTCGATCGTGAGCTCGCGGTCGAACTTCGCGCCCGGATCGGAAGGCAGCTTCTTCCACTCGGCCACGGCGCGTTCCCACGCTTCTCCCTTCGGACTAAATCTTCGGCCGTTCAAGTATTCAAACGTCGTCGCGTCCGGCGCAATCATGCCAGCGCGTGCGCCGGCTTCGATGCTCATATTGCAGATCGTCATCCGCCCTTCCATCGAGAGCGAGCGAATCGCCGAGCCTGCATACTCGATCACGCAGCCGGTCGCGCCATCGGTTCCGATCTTCCCGATGATGGCCAGGATCACATCCTTCGCCGTCACGCCCAGCGGCAGCTTGCCCTCAACGGCAATGCGAAACGTTTTCGGCTTCCCCTGCGGCAGCGTCTGCGCCGCCAGCACGTGCTCCACTTCGCTGGTGCCGATGCCGAACGCCAGCGCGCCGAACGCGCCATGAGTCGAAGTGTGCGAGTCGCCGCACACAATTGTCATGCCCGGCTTGGTCAATCCCAGCTCCGGCCCGATCACGTGCACAATTCCCTGCTCGCGCGAGTTCACATCGTAAAGCTCCACGCCGAAGTCCGCGCAGTTTTTGCGCAGCGTGGCAATCTGCGTCGCCGAAATCTGGTCCACGATGTTCAGCCGGCCCTCGATCGTCGTCGGCACATTGTGATCCACCGTCGCAATCGTGCGATCCGGTCTCCGCACTTTGCGCCCCGCCAGCCGCAATCCTTCAAACGCCTGCGGCGACGTGACCTCGTGCACCAACTGCAGGTCGATGTAGAGCAGCGTGGGCTCGCCCTTCGGCTCAACCACTACATGCTGCTCCCAAACCTTCTCGAAAAGTGTTTTCGCTTCGCTGCTCATTGAATTCCTCAACTCTTGTCGCTTGCTTTCGGCTCTCATGCATGCACGAGCTGTTGCTTGACCGTCTCCCGCACCTTCGCTCCCATCTCCTTCGTAGAGAGCACTGAAACTCCCTGCGTCTGGCCGCGCGCCAAATCCGGCGTGCGGAATCCCTGCTCCAGCACCTTGCGCACTGCCGTCTCAATCGCCGCGGCCTCTGCTTCAAGCCCGCCCGAGTGGCGCAAAATCAGTGCGCCGGTCAGGATCGCTCCGAGTGGATTCGCCAGCCCCTTCCCCGCGATGTCCGGAGCCGATCCGTGGACCGGCTCGTACAAATTCACCTTGCCGCCAATCGTCGCCGAGGGCAGCATTCCCAGAGAGCCCGTGATCACTGCGGACTCGTCGCTCAAAATATCTCCGAACAGATTCTCCGTAAGCACCACGTCGAAGTCGCGGGGCCGGTTCATCATGTGCATAGCCATCGCGTCTACATATTGGTGCTCCAGCATCACGCCCGGGAAATCCTTCCCCACTTCGTTCACCGTTGCGCGCCAAAGCTGCGAAACTTCGAGCACGTTGGCCTTGTCCACGCTGGTCAGTTTCTTGCGTCGCTTGCTGGCCAGTTCAAATGCGACCTTTGCCACGCGAACGACCTCGCCGTGTGTGTAACGCATCGTGTTCCAGGCTTCTCCCGAATTCCGATTCCACTCGCGCGGCTGGCCGAAATAAAGCCCGCCCAGCAGCTCGCGGACGAACAGAATATCCGTCCCTTCGATGACTTCCGGCCGCAGCGGGCTGTTCACCGTCAGCTCTTTGAACGAGAAGCACGGCCGCAGATTCGCAAACCCGCCTAGCGCCGCGCGAATCTGCAGCAACCCGCCCTCGGGCCGCTTGTCAGGCGGAAGCGAGTTGAACTCATTGCCGCCCACCGCGCCCAGCAGCACCGCATCAGACGAAAGCGCAGCATCCAACGTGTCCGCTGGCAGCGGCGTTCCATCCTGCACAATCGCCACACCGCCAATGCGCTTTTCGTCGAACACGAATTCGTGTCCGCCCCGCGCCGCAATCTCCTTCAGCACCGCGACTGCTTCGTTCGTCACTTCCGGGCCGATGCCGTCACCGGCCGTTACAAGAATCCTTAGCTTCATTTCCTCGTTCTCAGCTCTCGAATGATATGTTCTCAATTGCCAGGAGTCGCGGGAGGAATTTCTGTTCCCCGTCCCTTGATTCCGGTCCCTGTCCTTTTCAATCCAGCTCCGAAACCGGCTCGCTGCGCCTTTCGCGAATGTTGTCAGGCAGCAATCCGATCAAGTCCTGGTCGTAGATGTTCTTCTTGCGGTCGGCCAGCGCCACGAAGCGGTAGTAGACGTGCTGCAATTCCTCACGGCTGACTGTGAATCCGAGTTGCTCCAGCCGGTGCCGCAGCGCGGCGCGGCCGGAGTGCTTGCCCAGCACCAGATGCGTCTTGGCCACTCCCACCAGTTGCGGCGTCATGATCTCGTAGCACAGCGGATTCGCCAGCATTCCATGCTGATGAATCCCAGACTCGTGTGCAAACGCATTCGCGCCAACGACTGCCTTGTTCGGCGACGGCTTGAACGTGATCAGCTGCCCCAGCACTTCGCTGGTGGGATAAAGCTGGTTGAGCTTGATCGCGGTCTCGACGCCGAAGCGATCGCCGCGCACGTAAAGCGCCGCCGCAATCTCTTCGAGGGCCGCGTTCCCCGCCCGCTCGCCGATGCCGTTGATGGTGCATTCCACCTGGCGCGCGCCTGCCTGGATCGCCGCGAGCGAATTTGCCACTGCCAGCCCCAAGTCATCGTGGCAATGGGCCGAAAGAATCACGCCCTTCTCGTAGATTGCGGGAATGCGCTCGCGCACCTCGCGGAACATTTGGCCATACTCCTCGGGCGTAACGTAGCCCACGGTATCGGGCATGTTGATGGTGGTCGCGCCCGCCTCCACGGCCACGCGCACCATCTCCACCAGGAAATCCCGATCCGAGCGCGTCGCATCCTCCGGAGAAAACTCCACGTCGTCGGCCAGCGACCGCGCAAGGCGCACACTCTCGCCGCACTGATCCAAAGCCTCGGCTCGGCTCATTTTCAACTTGTATTCCAGATGCAGATCGCTCGACGCCAGAAACACATGGATCCGCGCCCGATCGGCAAACTGCAGCGCCCGCGCCGCCATCTCGATGTCTTCGGTCTTTGCGCGCGCCAGCGATGCGATGCGCGGCTTGCGGATGGCCTGAGTAATCGTCGCAATGGCGGCGAAATCGCCCTCCGACGCCATTGCAAAGCCGGCTTCGATGATGTCTACTCCCAGATCCTCCAGGGCGTGGGCCATGGTGAGCTTTTCCTGCGTGGTCATGCTGCAGCCCGGCGATTGCTCGCCGTCGCGGAGGGTGGTGTCGAAGAAGACTAACTGATCAGTGCTCATGGTTGTGCCTGCCGGGGAAGTCCCGGTCTGGTCCGGTTCTTCAAGTGTCGCTCATTTTGTCATATAAGGCAAAGTTATAATTGTTTTATAATCAATTAATATTCATTATACCCGGATCATGCGCCTCCGCCGCATGAAAAAGGAGCACACATGGAACTCGGCCAGCTTGAAACCTTCCTCGCAGTCGCCGAAGAGCGCAGCTTTTCCCGCGCCGCCCAGCGCCTGCATCGCACCCAGCCCGCCGTAAGCCAAGTGATCCGCAAGCTGG